>JASHOJ010000078.1 GCA_030041155.1 Candidatus Binataceae bacterium
CCGCCGCCTCCGCCGCCGAAACCCGGCTCGCGAGGCTTCGCCTCGTTAACCCGGATGTTGCGGCCCTTGAGCTCGGTCTCATTCAGAAGCTGGATAGCCTTGGCTGCCTCCTCAGGGGTCGACATCTCCACGAAGCCGAAGCCCTTCGATTGACCTGAAAATTTGTCCGTGATCACGGCTGCGCTTTGCACCGCGCCGGCCTGTGCGAACAGGTCTTCCAAGTCGTGGCTCGTAACCGAGTAGGCCAGATTGCCTACGTACAATTTGCTGGGCATTGAGCGCCCCTCCATCAGTAATTGCCGGGAAGCTATCGCACAGAAATCCGGGACCACCCCGAGTCTGTAAAGGAAGGCATCCGAGCGTTATGTAAAGACAGTAGAATATTTCTGAAGGTGATGATAGGGGAAAAGTTTGCTTGCCACTCCGGCAAATCGATCCAAGCTCGGGATCGGAATTGCGCGATGCCTATGTTGATGCGCCAACGCCCGCTTGCGTGATGGTCAAAGATACCGCGCAAGCCGTAGCCTTCAGGGCGTTCTGCGCTAATCGGTTGCGAGATTCAGGTGCTCCAGGCCGCGCAAAAAGTACGATCCCTTGTACTTCAGCACCGCGCCGGGATCGGCAAGCTCAAGGTGCGGATAGCGTTCCAGCATCGCGCTGAACGCCACCGCTCCCTCCAGCCGCGCCAGGCCCGCGCCGATGCAGAAATGGATTCCCTCGCCGAACGCAACATGGTCGTTCGGCGAGCGCGTGATATCGAAACGCTCCGGACTTGCGAATATCGCGGGATCGCGATTGGCCGCCGCCAGAATCACGAACATCCCGGTCTTCGCCGCAAGCGGCTTTCCGCCGACCTCGCAGTCGCGCGTCGCGGTGCGAAAAGTGGATTGCACCGGACCGTCATACCGCAGCATTTCCTCGATCGCGCCGCCGAGCAGCGACGGAGTTTTGCGCAGCAGTTCGAGCTGATCGCGATGCCGCATCAGGGCGAGCATGCCGTTGCCGATGAGATTAGTGGTGGTCTCGTTGCCCGCGAGTAGCAGCAGCACCACGAACTGGAGCAGTTCGCCGGCGCTCAGCGCCTCGGCGGTGTCGTGCGCGGCTACCAGGGCGCTCACCAGGTCGGGGCCGGGCGTCTTGCGCCGCAGCTCGATTTGGACCGCGAAATAATCCGACAGCTCCTTGAACGCGGTCTTGATATCGTCCGGTATCGGCATGCCGGGCAGAGTATTGTCGGATTCGACCACCTTGTCCGACCAATGCTTGAAACGCGGATACATCTCGGGCGGCACGCCAAGCATCTCCGCGATCACCATCACCGGCAGCGGATTGGCAAGATCCGCCATTACGTCAAACGAACCCTTTGCGGAGGCGCGGTCGAGCAACTCCTTCGCAATCTGGCGGATTCGCGGCTCCAACTCGCGTATCCGGCGCGGCGTGAAATCGCGCGAAACCAGCCGCCGAAGCCGCGTGTGCACGGGCGGATCGGATTGAAGCACGGTGGGCGCGTCGGCCAGGATATCGTTCTGGTCGCCGAGCGCGTTCTCCGTGGGCAGCACGCTTGAAAACGTCGCGGCATCGAGCAGCACCGACTTCACATCTGCATAGCGGGCGACCAGTGCGACCGGCGCCAGCAAATCGATCGTGCGCGGCGCACCGTTATATAGAGGCAGATAGTGCGGGTATGGATTCGCGCGAAACGCTTCGTCCCACGGATTGAAGTAAAAGTCCTGCGCGGGGGCTGCCTGGATCTCGCTCATCGCAATACTCCTTTCGGTTCACCGGCTCACAATTCCATCGCCCGCAACATCACCACAGCGATCGACTTGAGCATCCGGATAGCGTTGGTAAAAACCGGCGGATCGTCGTCTTCCGTGTAAAGAATCCGCTCCATCGCCAGCGCTTCAAGCTGCCCGAAAATCAACCATACAAGCTGTTCCAGTTCGACCGCTCGATTCGACGGACAATCCAGCAGATTCGCAATTCCGGTCAGCACGCCCTCGGTCAGACGGTCGCTCGCCGCGCGAACCGCGCTCTTAAGCGCCGGGTCAGTGCGGCTGGCCACGACCAATTCCAGCCACGCGTAAAAGGTCGGACCCTTGCAAATCGGCCATAGCAAATCGATGAAAGCGATCAGCCGCGCTTCGCGATCGCCGGGCGGCCGCTCGGCGGTAAGCGCGTGTAGCTCCTCGATCCGCCGGTTGAAGACATAGTTGAGCGCGCTTATGACCAGCTCATCCTTGTGCGGAAAGTGATGCAGTTGCGCTCCGCGCGAGACTCCCGCGCGGGTCGCGATTTCGGTGGTGGTGGTTCCGACGTAGCCGCGCTCGTAGAGGCAGTCGACCGTCGCATCCATCAGACGGCGGCGGGTTTCCGCGCTGCGTTCATCCTGCAATGAGGACATACTCGGAATCTCCAAAGTCGGAACCTAGCAGGCAATCATCACTGATGCAAGCAGTCTTGCTTGTTTGTTGTTTTAAGTCGCGTTTTGACCGTCTCGACTCCGCGTCACAGATTCCGGCCGCCTGCCGCGTCGACGAAGCCTCGGACGCCGATGCCGCCCTCGCAGATGATCACGCCGCCGGTCGCGGTCGAGGAATTCTCCGCCGAGGCGAGTAGTACGTACGGACCCGTGTAGTCACCGGGTTCAGGCAGTTTGCCGAGCGGCAGTCCGCGCTCGACCGCTTCCTTGAGCGGGATTTGCGCGATCGATCGCTGTGCCATCGAAAGCGATGACGGTCCTCGCAAATCAGTCGGGATAGCGCCGGGCGCAACTCCATTGACGCGGATCTTCGGCGCAAGCTCATACGCGAGCTGGCGAATCAGTCCCACGACCGCGTGTTTGGACGCCGTGTATAGCGGCCCGCCACCGCATGGATAGAAGCCCGCATTCGAGACAGTGAAGACGATCGAGCCGCGAGTTTTAGCAAGTTCACGATAGGCCGCTTTGGCCCCGAGCAGATAGCCTTTGACGTTGATGCCGAACAGCTCGTCGAATGCGGCGCCGATTCGATCTTCGGGCAAGTCAACCAGCGCCATGTTGAAATCCCAGATCCCGGCATTACCGACGAAGCAATCGAGTTTTCCGTAACGCTTTACTGTTTCGTCGACCGCACGGCGATTGTCGGCAGGGATAGTTACGTCGCCGACGATTGTCGCGATTCCCAACTTCGATGCGAGCTGTTCGCTGCGCTCGCGCGATCGGTCCAGGATCGCGACTTTCGCGCCTTCCTGGAGAAATCGCTCCACGATCGCCCGTCCCAAGCCGGACGCTCCTCCGGTAACCAGCGCGACTTTGTTTTCCAGCCAGCCCATATTCAGAAGAAATTGCTCAGGTTGCGTGACAGCAGCACGGTTTGTTCGAGAAAGATCTTGCGATCGGCGATCTGAAACGATTCTCCCGCACGGCGCAGCACGTCGCGGCGCGATCCGATCCACGAAGTTTCTTCGGAATGGAGCCGCGTGCGATAAAGATGGAAGTTGCACTCCACTTCGAGCGTGCGGCCGTCATCTCTAATGACCCGAACATTCGTAATCAGGTGCCGCGTGCGAGACGGCGGATCCTCGGCCCACGCGCGGCCGGTCTTGAGTTTGGCGACCCGCGCCGCGAGCTGCTCTCTCGTGTCATCGAAGAATGCCATCTCTCCCGGCCGAGTAAATTCCTTGTCCAGTTCCCGTTGAGTACGGGTACGCCGTATCGGCATGAAGTAGTGCGCGTCGTCCGCAAACAGCGCAAGCCACTCCTCATAGCGATGGGCGTCGAGGAGCGCGGCCTCGTCGTAATAGAAGCGTTCGACTTCGCGATCGCGCAGCATCGCCGCGATGCGGCTATCGCTCGATCTCGCTTCGTTATCGTTCGGCATCGGAGTGCGCTCGCTCACATGCAATCACCAGGTGTAGTCGCGTTCTTGAGTTCATCCCAAGGTAAACCTTTCATCCATTGCGCCCACGAATGATAGGTCCACAACTGAGCGTACTCGCTGGTAAGCCCTTCGATTCGCGATAGACCACCCTCCTTCTTGATCCTGCCCCGGCCCAGGCCCATGCCGAGCAGATGCTTCATCCGCCGGCTCGCGACACCACGGGTTTGAGCCGTGGCTTGCGCCCAATTTTCGCCGTCGTCCTGCTCAAGCAGTCCCGCGGCACCGAAGATCCGATTCGCGAACGAGATCAAAATGTCGCGCGACTCGCGCGGCATGTTGCGATCGACCAATGTAAACCACCAGATCTCGGTGCGGCCTGGTTCGCGCGGGATGCGGAGCGAGATCTGCTGCCCGGTAGTCACCCAGGTGGTCGGAAAGAGATTTGGATGCCCCGCCACGTTGATCCCGACCGGACCGAGCGCGGCCTTGGCTTGCGGCGTATCGCGCCACTCCGGGAATAGCTCAAAGTAACCGGATGAAGAGGTTGAGGGGCCGCCAATCGCATGTCCATATTCGCCGAGCACCACGACCGTTTCAAATTTCGAGCCTATTATACCCCCCGCGGCAAGCTCCAGGTTGGCTCCGCTCTGCATGTTAACGTCGGACATATCGATTTTTCCGCCGTCCCGGCGCTCTCCCACCCTTGGCAGAACGTTGGACTCGAATGCGGACGCGTGGGTTATCTGCGGATGGTACCAGTCGAACAGGTTGTCGACCGCGATTTTCCAGTTGCACTCGATCACGAATTTCTGGATGCCCGGTACGACCTCCATGTCCCCGCGCATCGCGATCAAATCGAGCCCGAGCCGTCCGGTTGCGCCCAGATATTCCTCCAACGGCGGCGCGGAAGCGTCGTGGGTGCCGAAGATGAACCCCTTGTAGTTGGCAACTTGAGCCACCTGCGCCAGCCCATGTCGTGATTTGTCGAGCTGTCCATTGTAGAAGGTGCCGTGTCCCGGAACGCCGTTCAGCCGGCCGTCAATTCCATACGACCAGCCGTGATAGGTGCATAGAAAACTCCTCGCGTTGCCTTCTTCCGCGCGGCAGACGGCGTTGCCGCGATGCGCGCAGGTGTTGAGCATCGCTTTTATCGAGCGATCCTTCTGCCGAACGACGAGGATGTTGTCGCGGCCCATCACCGATTGGAAAAAGTCGCCAGGCTCGGGAATCTGCGACTCGTGACAGAGGAACAGCCAGGCGCGCGCGAAGATTCGCTCCATTTCGAGTTCAAAGATCGCCGGGTCGCTGTAAATGCGCCGGTCTATTTCACCTCGTTCGAGCGAAACCAGCTTGTC
Source organism: Candidatus Binataceae bacterium (assembly GCA_030041155.1). Lineage (GTDB taxonomy): Bacteria > Desulfobacterota > Binatia > Binatales > Binataceae > JBARDN01. Next base: position 5,219 of record JASHOJ010000078.1, read on the forward strand.
TATCTCGCCGTTTGCCAAAGCCATGTCGGTTTCTCCCTGAAAAGAGTTCTATCGCGACCGGCAAGCTTTTTGGAATGACTTTTACTTGCCCTTGAAGACCGGGCGGCGCTTCTCGATGAAGGCGCGCACGCCTTCGCGATAATCCTCGCTGTCAAAGCATCGCGCGACCAGTTCACGCACCGAGTCCGAGTCCCGATCCGCGTGATCCTTGAGCGCCTCGCCGATTGCGCGCTTGGCCGCCTGCATCGTCAGCGGAGCATTACCCGCCATCCGAGTCGCGTAATCGCGGACATTCGCCTCAAGCTCCGCGCCCTCGACCACTCGATTCACCAGCCCCATCTGGAGCGCCTCGTCGGCCTCGAACAACCGCGCCGATATCAGGATTTCGCGCGCGTTGGCGTGCCCGACCGTATTCATCAGCATCGTCACGCCGTCGAGCGGATACGCGAGGCCAAGCCGCGCCGCCGGGATGCCCATGCGGGTGCCGCGCGCCGCAATTCTGACGTCGCATGAGAGCGCGACCTGCACCCCGCCGCCAATACATACGCCCGAAATCATCGCGACGATCGGCTTCGTGCAGTTAAGCATCGCGCTGATTGCGTTGCCCGGCGCGTCGCGATAGGAGCGCGCCTGCGCGGCGTCGGCGCGCAGGCTCGGGAACTCGCTGATATCGGCGCCGGAGATGAACGCCTCCGGCGTTGCGCCGCGCATCACCAGCACCCGCACGGAATCGTCGGCCTCAAGCTCGGCGACCGCTTCCGCGATTCTCTGCCAGCTTCTAAGATTGAGCGCGTTGCGCACCTGCGGCCGATTTAGCACGATCCATCCAAGCGGCGCTTCGTGCCGGACAATCAATGGGTCTGAGGAATCGCTTTTAGTCATGATGCTTTCTACCTGGAGCGTTGATTTGCGCTGGAGCTTTGAATTGCGATGGTGATTATCGATCGGGCTCTAAGCGGGGATTTTGAGCACATTTGCGAGCTGGACGAAATGGTCCGTAGCGAGCCGTCGCGGCGCGGATTTATCGGCCGCGCGCTCGCTGAGCGGCGATGCGCGGTCGCGCGGGTCGACGGCGCGATACGCGGATACGTCATCGTCGGCGAATTTTTCAGCCACGCGTTTATCGAGCTGTTGCTGGTGCATCCCGATTTCCGGCGCCGCGGTATCGGCGCTTCGCTCATCCGGTCCGCCGAGATCGACGCGCCGACCGGGAAGCTCTTCACCTCGACCAACGAATCGAACCTGCCGATGCAGCGGCTGTGCGAGCGCGCGGGATTCGTCCGCAGCGGCATGGTCGAGAATCTGGACGAAGGCGACCCCGAGATTTTCTACTTCAAGCGCCTTGCGCCCGCGTAATCGTCCCGCGCCGAATTTCCTCCAACCCGAAAAACAGCTCCGCTCGATGTCGGAAATTGGCGAGATCTCGTCAGCGGAATTGACGAGATCTCGTTATCGCCCGCCCATCCGCCCAACCGTCATCCAAACGCGATTCGCGGGATGCGAACGTTTCGCGGAAAGCGAAGGCGGAAGATTCCACACCGAGCAAGCTTGATATTTAGTTTAGTACTAAATAATCAATGGCATGACTATCGCAACAGGAGGCTAGCATGAAGTCGCCCGTTTCCTCGGAACCATCTCTTTTAGCGCAGACAATCGGGCCTGAAGATCGACCATACATGGATGCCGCGCGGGCGCTGATCAGGCTGGGGTTCCTCTTTTCCAGTTATCCCGAGAGCGTCTTTCGGGCATTCGATCTTAATCTCGCGCAGATTGACGTGCTGGTCGCTCTGGCTAACGCGCCGGAGGCGACGCTCCGATGTTCTGAAATTGCCCAGAAGACCCTGATCACCAAGGGCGGCATCACTGGGGTTCTGGACCGGCTTGAGGCCCGTGGGTTGGTCAGACGAACGCCCGCCCGCGACGACCGGCGCAGTGTGCTGGTTCGATTGACCGCGAAAGGAATCGAATTCTTTCGGAAGTTCTATCCGAAACTGGTGGCCGGCAAGCGGACGTTGTTCGAAAAAGCCTTTCGACCCGAGCAGATGAAGGAGTTCGGCACATTTCTGGAACTCCTAACCCGCACTGTGGAGGCCGAATAGCGGGCGCGAATCCATGCAATTGGAGTTCAGCGATGGATACGGACCGATTTGATCAGGCAACCGGCAACATAGTGGCTCAAGAACAGCGGTCCTCGGATCACGATAGCGCGGTCCGACCGAAGTCCTCGCCGCCAAAGGAACCATGGAATGTTTCCGAGAAGATAAGAGAGCTCCTGTCGGAACTGGAAAGGCTGCGTGCTCAGCAATCTGCGTTGCAGCGTGCTCCGCAGCCGAACGCGCCGAAAATCGACGACGACGATGCTCCCTATGAACAAACCGACAGCTTACATCGCGGCGACGCGACCGTTCGTAGCCGAGTCAGCCGCCGCGCGCGCAGCCTGACAATCGCGCTCTTCGCCGCTGCTTTACTGTGCGTCGCGGGACTTCGGCTTTGGAATTACATGCAATCGTACGAGTGGACCGACGACGCCGAAATCGACGGCCATCTCGATCCGATCAGCACCCGAATCAACGGCACGGTTGTTGGCGTGAAGGTCGAGAATACTTACCACGTCAAGCGGGGCCAGACGCTGGTCTATCTCGATCCCCGCGACTACCAGGTTGCGATCGAGAACGCGGCGGCCGATCTCGCTGAAGCGCAGCAGGGAGTGAAAGCCGCGCAGCAAAATTACGCTCTCAGCGTAGCCAATCTCGCCGCGGCTGTCGCGACGAATGCCAAGGCTCAGCTCGACGTGGCGCGCTATCGAGAACTGTTCAATCAGCAGGTCATCGCGCGCGAGAGGTATGACGAAATAATCAAGGTCGGCAAGGTCGATGCCGCGGCGGTCAATTCGAATCGCGCCGCCGTAGTCGCCGCCGCTCGGATGACCGGCCAGGCCGAAGCTGCTGTTGAGGCTGCACAGGCTTCGCTGGATCAGGCCAAACTCAACCTGAGCTATACGCATATCCTCGCGCCGGCCGACGGAGTTGTAGGGGATAAAACCGTTCAGGTCGGCCAGCGGGTTCAACCGGGCGAGCAACTGCTTACCGTTGTTCCGCTCAACGACATCTGGATCACCGCGGATTTTCGTGAAACGCAGCTTCGCCGGATGCATCGCGGCCAGCCCGTCACGGTTCATGTCGACACGACCGGACGCGACTATAAGGGCTACGTCGAAGGATTGCCGGGCGCGACTGGCGAACTTTACAGCCTGCTCCCTCCCGAAAACGCCACCGGCAACTACGTGAAAGTCGTACAGCGATTGCCGGTGAGAATTCGTCTCTACTCCGGAGAGGATCCCGACCATCGCTTACGTCCAGGAATGTCTGTGGAATCCACAGTATGGCTGGACGGCGGACCTCGCAGCCTGTGGTGAGGTGATGAGCAATGGGCGCCGCGGCTAAGATAGGAACTCAACGGCAATTTGCGGCAAAGCCCTCCGGGCGGATCAATCCCTGGATAATCGCGGCGGTCGTCTCGTTGGCGGCGTTCATGGAAGTGCTCGACACGAGCATCGCCAACGTGGCTTTGCCCTATATGGCGGGCGGACTGGCGGCCAGCGTCGATGACGCCAGTTGGGTCCTGACTTCCTATCTTGTCGCGAACGCGATCGTACTTCCTATCAGCGGATGGCTGTCAGTGCGCTTCGGGCGCAAGCGCTACTACATGGCGTCGGTAGCGGTGTTCACCGCCAGTTCATTTCTATGCGGAATAGCGCCATCGCTCGGCATGCTCATCATGTTTCGGATCCTGCAAGGCGCCGCTGGCGGCGGATTGCAGCCCGTGTCGCAGGCGATCCTCAAGGATACCTTTCCCGCCGAAGAATTGGGCACCGCCTTTGCCGTGTATGGAATGGTCGTAGTCCTGGCGCCCGCCATCGGGCCGACGGTTGGCGGCTGGATTACGGATCATTACCAGTGGCGATGGATCTTCTACATGAACGTGCCGATCGGGATCATCTCGCTGATGCTCGTCTCGCGCCTTATCGAAGATCCGGCTTATCTTCGCGAACAGATGAGAAAGGTGCGCGGCTTTCTGCGCTTCGATTACATCGGAATTGGCGTGCTCGCGCTTTGTCTGGGTTCTTTACAGGTCATGCTTGACAAGGGCCAGGAAGACAACTGGTTTTACTCGCCGCTGATTTCGACATTGGGCGTGATCTTTCCGATAGCGCTCGTGTTGTTTCTGGTATGGGAATTGACGCGCCGGAAACCCATGATGGATTTGCGGATGTTCAAGAATCCCAACTTTGCGGCGGCGGCGGCCATGATGTTCGTCTACGGTATCGAAGTATACGCCATCACGGTCTTTACCCCGCAGTTCGTCCAGGCGTTTATGGGATACGACGCGGAGCTGGCCGGTCTTACGCAGGCGCCTGGAGCCGCGCTGCTCATCGTGCTGATGCCGATGGTCGGAAAGCTGGTGAAGAAGGTCGAGGCGCGCTGGCTTATCGGGTTGGGTTTTGTGTTTAGCGCTCTGGCCCTGTTTCAAATCAGCACGAATCTCGATCTCCAGATCAGCTTCTGGACCGCCGCAAATTACCGCGTGTACCAATCTCTAGGTCTTGCGCTGCTGTTCATTCCAATCAACACGGTGTCGTACGTAGGTGTACCGGAAGAAAAAGGCGGCGACGTTTCCGGCACGATTAATCTGCTGCGCAATATCGGCGGCAGCGTGGGCATTTCACTGGTCGAAACGATGCTCGCGCGCCGCGCGCAGTTCCATCAGGATGAGCTGATAACTCACGTTACCCGCGCCCAGCAATCATTTCGCACTCTGAGCGGCGGCTTAAGCGCGCAACTGCTTCATCGCGGCCTAAGCCAGCCTCACGCTATGAGTCAGAGCTACTTACGCATCTATGACTCGGTGATCACTCAGGCGACGGTGCAGTCGTACATGGACGTGGCGTGGCTAATCGCGGTGATCTGCCTGGCGATGGTGCCGATCATTTTTCTGCTCAAGAAGAACAATCCAAATGCGGCGCACGTGAGCGTGGAGTAAAAGCAAAACGCGTGAAGGCTCAGAGAGCGAAATGGCCCGGCCGCCGCGTCACAGCTTCGCCAGGACCTCGCTCGCCAGCTTTTCGAGTCCGCGGGTCAGGCTTTCCTTGTCATTGCCCGGCGGCGCTACAACCACCCGCTTGATGCCCATGTCGCGCTGCGCTTTCAGCAGGTCGAGCTTAGGAGCGCCCATGCATGACAGCTCGATCGCGGCTGGATTGCGCCCGGCCTTGCGCGCCTCCGCTTCGACCATCGCAAACAACTCCTTGAGCTTCGACGGGTCGCCGATCGCCGGAAAAAATCCGTCGCCGAACCGGCCGGCGCGCCGCGCCGCTGCCGGCGAATGTCCGCCCACGATTATGGGCACGGTTTTTCGCACCGGCTTGGGAAAGCATTTCACCGGACCGAAATTGAAATGCTTGCCGTGAAAAGATGACGCGCCATCACTCCATAGCGATCGCATCGCCTGGATCGCTTCGTCGGTGCGCCTGCCGCGCTGATGGAAATCGAGCCCGAGCGCCTGAAACTCCTCTTCCAGCCATCCGCTGCCGATTCCAAACAGCACGCGCCCGCCCGACAGCACGTCAAGCGTCGCCACCTGCTTTGCCACATACAGCGGATGCCGCTGCGGAAGAATCAGCACGCCGGTGCCGAGCTTGAGATTTTTTGTGATCGCGGCCGCATACGCGAGTGGCAGCAGCGGGTCGGGTATCGGAACCTCTTCGGGCCCGGGAATTTTGCCGCTTTGCGAGTACGGGTACGGCGATTTGTAATCCTGCGGAATAACCACGTGCTCGACTGTCCAAATCGATTCGAAGCCGCATCGCTCCGCGGTTTGCGCAAGATGCGCAAACAGTTGCGGATCGGAAAATGGCCCCGAGTTGGCGAACATCAGACCGACATTCAATGACGGCATGGCGCAATCGACCTCGCGCGCTCGATTTTTTCGCTGCGGCGCGCTTTCAATCTATCGCGCGTGCCTGCCCGATGAAAAACGCTTTTCGCTTGTCCCGATGCGCGGACACAGCTAATGGTTGCTCATGGAACTCGGAAAAGTCGGAATGTGGTTCTTCCTGGACGCGATGACCGCGCAAGAGAGCGCCGCGTACACGAAGAAAGTCGAAAGCGCCGGATACAAGACCATGTGGATTCCAGAAGCGGTCGGACGCGAACCGTTCGCGCACGCCGCTTATCTGCTGTCCCATACCGATCGCCTGAACCTCGCCACTGGAATCGCGAATATCTGGGCGCGCGACGCGGTGACCATGTCCGCGGCGGCAAAAACCGTGGCTGAGCTTTCCGGTGGCCGATTTCTGCTCGGGATTGGCGTAAGCCACAAACCGCTGGTCACCAATCTACGCGGCCATGCCTATGAAAAGCCCTACAGCTACATGAAGGAATACCTGCCCAAGCTGAAAGCGGCCCGCTATTTCGCTCCGATGCCAAAGGAGCCGGTGCCGATAGTGCTGGCGGCGCTGCATCCGAAAATGCTCAAGCTTGCCGCGACCGAAGCCGACGGAACCCATACCTATTTCGTTCCGCCGGAGCATACCGCGAAGGCGCGCGCCGCAATCGGACCCAAGCCGCTCATCTGCGCCGCGCAGGCGATTATCCTCGAAACCGACGCATCCAAGGCGCGAGCTGCCGCGCGCGAGTATATGAAGACCTACGTTCCGCGCCTGCCCAACTACACGAACAATCTGAAGGCGCTCGGATGGGCCGACGCGGAGTTCGAAAACGGATGCAGCGATCGGCTGGTCGATGCGATTGTCGCGTGGGGAACCGAGGACAAGATCCGCGACCGTATCGAGGCGCATCTGAAAGCGGGCGCGTCGCAGGTGTGTATCCTGCCGATTCGCGCGGACAACGCTGCCCTGCCCGACATGCGCGCGGTTGAGGCGTTCGGCAAGCTCGCGCAGTCAAAGAGATAGACGGCGCGCTGATTTCACCCGCAAGACGACCAGACCAGGAGAATCGCCCGCGATGCGCACACCGCCTGCACGCCGCCTCACACCGATAACCGCGCTGCTCTTGCCTGTAACCGCGCTGCTCTTGCCTATAACCGCGCTGCTCGTGCTTTCCGTCGCGCTGTCGGGATGCTTCCTGTCCGGGCAGGAGCAGCAGGCCGAGCGGGCCGAGGACGCTGCGTCAAAAGCGCAGGAGTCCGCCGCGCGTGCCGAAGACGCGGCGGCCAAGGCTCTGGTTTCCGCGCAGCAGGCGTCAGTAGCCGCGGATAAGGCCGCGGCCGCGGTCGAGGACGCGACGCGAGAACTCAATCAAGCCTCCGATCGTCTGGAGCAGATGCAACGGCGGCGCGAAGCAGCAACGCGGCATCGGCGCCGTCGGGTTGCGGCACGAAAACCGTCCGCGCCCGCCGCGATGGCCTCGAACGCGGCCCCGGCGACCGCGGCCGGCGCCGTATCCACACCATCCGCCGCGCCGAAAACACCGCCCGCCGCCGCGTCCGCGCCGCCCGCGGATTAGTGGCGGGTAATCTCCTGCCAATCCCGCTAGAATAATTGTCCAGGCAAGGGCCTGGACGAAACCCTGTGGCGGAACCATCGCGCAAGAAAACCGACGCCGAGATTCGCGCGGAAATCGCCGCGACCCCGATCAGGCGGCATGCATGGATCAATATCGCAGGCCCGATCTGCGCGGTGATCCTGGGAATCATCTGCGCCGCGTTTTATCTGAAACCAATCGGCACGCTCAGATGGGTTCAGCAGACGCGGCTTGCATGGAGCGGCGTCACCCAGAATGAAATCGCGCTGGACGACGGCCTGATGACCTACTACATCACCGGCGGCTACTGGGACCAGGACCCGGTGGTGATGGTGCACGGGCTCGGGCCGAACGCGGCGCTGGTATGGCGCGGCGTGATCGAGCCGATCTCCACCGCGCATTACAAAGTGGTCGCGCCCAATCTGTTCGGTTTCGCTTCATCGGAACACAAGCAGGTGAACTACACCATCGCATACCAGGCGGGCGCGCTCGCCCAATTGATCGACAAACTCCAGATCGAGCACGTCAACCTGATCGGCTCCGACCTGGGCGCCGACGTGGTGCTCTATTACGCGGTCGAGCATCCGAACAACGTCGAGCGGATAATCCTGGTCAACGGCGGACTCTTCGGCTCCTCCGGCGCCGAGCGGCTGCGCAAGGGAATGCTCCCGACCACGCCCGACGAAATGCAGCAATACGTCGCGCAGAGCTTTTTCGATCTGCCGCCGATGCCGCAGTTCATGAACGACCGGATGCTCGCGGCGCTGGCCGACGATCGGCAGGCGCAGACCGACATGTTGAACTCGATCCCTCGCGACGAGGCGCACATCCGCTCCAAGCTCGGGCAAATCTTCAACACGCTTACGATCGTGCTCTACAGCGGGCACGATCCGTATTACTCGCCGGGGCAGGCGGAGGCCCTGCATTCGGCGCTGCCGGGATCGGCCACTGTGAAGTTCAAGACTTCAGGCGCGTTTCCACAGCTCGAGTATCCCGATGACTTCACCGAGTCGGTGGTTTTCATCCTGAAGCAAACAGAAGGCAGCTAAGTCTCGGACACTTCTCGCGACCGCCGACAAAGAGCATCCTCTGCGCCGCGGCACTGTTTGTCGTTCTCGCGCATCTCAAGTTGTTCCGGCGCGCGAGGAATCCCGGCGCCGACGTCTTATCGAGTTGTATTTGCACTCGCAATGTAATAATTATTTCCTTAATCCTCTTTCGCTGGAGCGTAAATCCAATGAGTTCAATCGTGCCCAACCCGGATGCTTTCCAGGCGCTCGCCGCCGACCCCGACCAGGGCCCGCTCGTGATGCTCAATCTGCTCAAATTCAAGCCGCGCGCCGACGGCGAAGCCGGATCCGGCGCCGACGCATACCGCCGCTATGGAGAGGCGGCGCAAAAGATGATCGAAGCGCGCGGCGGCCGCGTGCTATGGATGGGCCGTCCCGCGCATCTGCTGGTCGGCGAGGAAAGCGACCGATGGGACGCGGTCGCGATCGTTCAGTATCCGAGTCCGCGGGCATTCATGGAGATGGTCACGAGCACCGATTACCAGCGCATTCATGCGCATCGCGAGGCCGGCCTCGAACGCACCGCACTAATCGCCTGCCGCACGATCACCACGATTCAAGGCTGAATTCTTCTGAACTCTTCGCGGGGAACCGATGGGACGGAAAATCCTGTTCATCACCACCGACCAGCAGCGCTACGATGCGCTGAGATGCAACGGCGGCAGGATCGCGCGCACGCCTACTGCCGACGCGCTCGCGGCGCACGGCATCAATTATCGCCGCGCTTACAATCAGAACACCGTCTGCACGCCCGCGCGCTCCACGATGATCACCGGGCAGTACGTGCGCACGCACGGCGTTACCGCCAACGGCGTTCCGCTTCCCGCCGATGCGCCGAGCGTCGCAGCGCTGCTGCACGAACGCGCGGGCTATCGCACCGCGCTTATCGGCAAGGCGCACTTCGAGCCGCTGTTCGATCCCGCGCAGCGTTTTTTCGAAAATCGAATGGCCGACGAGGGGAAATTCGGTCCGTACCGCGGCTTCGAGTACATGGAACTCGCGATGCACGGGCCGCTTGGCCGGTGGCACTATACGAAATGGCTGCGCGAGAACTTTCCGCGCGAGGCCGATGGCTTCCTGGTCATGATGCGCTCGGGGCCAGGCGGCGACACCGGCGCTATCGAGACGAATTACAATCCGGTGCCGCGCGGCCATTACCATACAGATTGGATTGCGGACCGCACTATCGCCTACATGGATCGGCTCGCGGCCGACGACGACTGGTTCATCTGGATGAGTTTTCCCGACCCGCATCATCCGTGGGACCCGCCCGAAAGCGAAGCACGCCGCATCAACTGGCGCGACCTGGATCTTCCGCCTGGGCATCCGGGCTCTCGCGAGAAGATCGAAAAAATCCTCGCGCAGAAGCCGCGCCATTGGCTCGACTGGTACCAGGGGCGCTATCGCAATGACGAAGGCGGTCCGATGGCTTTCGTGCCGTGCGAGATGACTCACGACCAGGTGCGGGAAATCAATGCGCTGATCCACGTTAAGAACGAACTTATCGATGAGGCGTGCGGGCGCGTGATCAAACGGATCGCCGAGCGCGGATGGGATCGCGACACCGACATCTTTTTCACCACCGATCACGGCGAACTGCAGGGGGACTTTGGCCTGTTGTTCAAGGGACCGTACCACGTCGATGCGCTGATGCGGGTGCCGCTTATCTGGCGGCCGGCGCCGTCGGCAAACGTCGCGCCGGCGCAGATTTCGGATCCAGTGGGGCACGTCGATCTGGCGCCGACCTTCTGCGAGATCGCCGGAGTGCCGCGCGCCGAATGGATGCAGGGCGCGCCACTGCCGCGTTCTTCAAACTCAGGCCGCCAGCGCGCGATCACCGAATGGGACAGCCAATTCGCGCAAATCGGGATGCATCTGCGGTCGATCTATCGCGACGGATGGATGCTCACGGCGTACGAAAAATCGACCCGCGATATCGGCTTCGATCTGTCGTTCCTTTACCGGGCGTTGCAGGAAAAGCGCCCGCTGCCGGATATCCGCTACGACGGCACCGAGGGCGAACTCTACAATCTTACCGAAGACCCGCACCAGTGGCGCAATTTGTGGAACGATCCCGCGCGAGCAAAAATCAAGTCGGACCTGATCGCCGATCTCTACGACAATCTTCCGCCCGCGCGCGTTCCAGCGCTCGCGGTTGAAGCGCCTGCCTGAATTATCTTCGCGCCTTTACGATCGCGAGCGGCGCCTGCTCCCATGCGCACTCCACGGATTCAAACCCCGCCTGCTTAATCGCGCTCAGATGCTTCTCAACCCCGCCCGCGACCGCGAATAAATCGCAATCCAGAAATAGAGCGCCGGGTTTCAGAATCCGGCGGATGCCGCGATAGCATTCCTCGATAAATTTCATCCCGCGCAAATTGTGAATCGCAATTGCCGAGACCGCGAGATCGAAGCTCTTGCCAATCCTATCCGGCCATGACTTGTCGCACAGGTCGGATTGCACGAAATCTACCCGATCCGCATGCGCCGAAAGCCGCGTCCGGGCCCGCGCGAGCATCGGCTCCGAGTAATCCTGCAGCGTCACGCGCGCATGCGGAAACGCGCCGAGCACTTCCTCGGTGACCACGCCGTAGCCGCCGCCAACGTCGAGGACTGAGATCGCGGCGTCGCGCTGACACTCAGCAAGCGCGAGCATCCTGCGCAGAATCGGACGGCGCTGCGCGTCGCGCTGGATGTCCTTGTCGATCCATTGCTGGACGTACGTTTCGGAATGCCAGTCATGCTCTGTAACCGAAATGTCTTCGCGTTTCTTTTCCATCGCGAAACCTCCTCGCGCCGGTCGCGGGCGGTAAACCGCGTGCGGCATGCCAATGGACCACGAAAGCGCCTGAAGTTATCGACATGCTTCACCATCGCGCCGCACGATCGCATTCCGATCTTCATCGCGAGCTAATTTTCCTTTCACAAAACTCCTTTATACGCCGTAGCGCAGAGTTGAAAACGGCAGCACCGCTGCCCTTTTGGGAGGACATATGCGCCATCGACAGAAGTTCAAGAGAATCGTCGCGACAGCCACCAGCGCGGCCCTTCTGTGCCTGACCAGCGGCATCGCCGCGGCACGGCCCGGAAGCAGTCCCAAAGAGCCGCCCACCGCAACTCCGATCAAGCATCTGGTCGTCATCTTTCAGGAAAACGTCTCCTTCGATCACTACTTTGCAACCTATCCTATCGCGGCTAACCCCTCCGGCGAGCCGCGGTTCAATGCCGCGGCGGGGACGCCAACCGTTAATGGACTCAGCGGAGGACTTCTGACCAACAACCCGAATCTCCTGAACGCAACCAACGGCACCGGCGCCACGAACCCGTTCCGGCTCGATCGATCGCAGGCGGCAACCGCCGACCAAGATCATGATTACGAGCCCGAGCAGGAAGCATTCGATCACGGCCTGATGGATTTGTTTCCGTTTTCGGTCGGCACCGCCGGCACTCCGCCCAACCCGCCGCCGAACGCGGTCACCACGACCGGCCTGACGATGGGTTACTTTGACGGCAACACCGTGACCGCGCTCTGGAATTACGCGCAGAACTTCGCGCTGAACGATAACGCGTACGGTACCACCTTCGGCCCGTCCTCGCCTGGCGCGATCAATCTGATCTCCGGTCAGACCAACGGAGCGATTCCGGGAAAAAATATCAGCGCGGTCACCGTACCCAACACCGACGGCTCCTTTACTCTTATCAGCGACGCCGACCCGTCGGGCGACGTTTGCTCGACGTCGAGCAACCAGGTTTCCATCACCGGCTTAAATATCGGCAACCTGCTCAGCGACGCGGATATCACCTGGGGATGGTTTCAAGGCGGTTTCGATCTGAGCCTCAAAAACGCGAACGGAACCACCGGATGCATGCGCAGCACCACCTCGCAAGTAACCGGCGAAACCGAGAACGACTACATTCAGCATCACGAACCTTTTCAGTTCTACGCCTCGACCGCCAATCTGACTCATGCCCGTCCTTCCTCGCTGGCGGCAATCGGCAGCAACAACGACGGCGCAAATCACCAGTACGACATCAATGACTTTTTCAGCGCGGTCAGCGCCGGCAATTTTCCCGCTGTCAGCTTTCTCAAAGCGCCCGGCTACGAGGACGGCCACGCGGGATACTCGGATCCGCTGGACGAGCAGACCTTTATCGTGAACGTGATCAACTTTCTTGAAACCCAGCCGGAATGGGACGAGACCGCGGTCGTAATCAACTGGGACGACTCCGACGGATGGTACGATCATCAGATCGGGCCGATCCTCAACCAATCGACCAGCGCCTCCGACGCGCTCACCGCGCCCGGCGCCTGCGGCAACGGCGATAGCGCCCTGCCGGGCGTAAATGCTGCGCTTGATCATGCGCAGGGGCGATGCGGCTACGGCCCGCGTATCCCGATGTTGGTCATCTCACCGTACGCTCGCGTCAACTTTGTCGATCACACACCCCTCAGCCAGACTTCGATCATCCATTTCGTCGAGGACAACTGGCTCGGCGGCGCGCGTATCGGGCAGGGTTCCTACGATGCGATCACCAACTCGATTGACGGAATGTTCAACTTCAATCAGCGTCAGCTCGCCGGCACTCTGTTCCTGGATCCGGATTCCGGCGAGCCGGCGAAGGGTCATTGATGCTGGCGGGCGGGGCCAATAAATCGCGAGAGCTGTAGCATCGGCCCGCACGCTCGATAAATGAGTAAGGCGAAGCGGCGGAGGGCGCGCTCTAAGCGTGTCCTCCGCATTTTGCCACTTGCGCATTTTTCCTTCTGCGCACTCTGCAATTTATGAGAATAGACTTTGAAATCGAAAACTGAATTGATCACGCGCCGGAAGTTCCTGCGCGATACCGCGCTGGCCGGCGCCGCGGCGATTGCCACCGGCGCAAGCCTGACAATTTATCCCGGGCACGTCTTCTCACAATCCGTCTTTCCTAAATCCGTTCTGCCGCAGCCTGTTTTCCGCTCGATGCTCAATGCGAACAAGCTGGCGCGATTCGTCGATCCGCTGCCCATTCCACCTCGCGCCAGAAGCAAGGGATCGCGACCCAGTCCGCAAAACCCTTCTACCCGCCTGCCGTACTATCGGCTCGAGATGCGCGAGTTCCAAACCCGGCTTCACCGCGATCTGAAGCCCACGCGCCAATGGGGCTTCGAAGGCGTTGCGCCCGGTCCGATTTTCGAAGTGCAAGGCGGACAGGAAATCCTGGTCGAATGGGTCAACCGCCTGCCCGCCGTTCACTTTCTGCCAATCGATCACTCGATCGCGGGCGCAGAAGCGAAGACACCCAGCGTCCGCACGGTCGTGCATCTGCACGGCGCTAAAACGCCGCCGGCGAGCGACGGCTTTCCGGAAGACTGGTTCCAGCCCGGAGCGTCGGCGCTCTGTCATTATCCAAATCAACAGGACGCCGCGATGCTCTGGTATCACGACCACGCGATGGGGATTAATCGCCTCAACATCTATGCGGGATTGGTTGGAGCGTACGTGATTCGGGACGACGTGGAAACGGCGCTCAAGCTTCCCGCCGGCCCTTACGAAATTCCGCTGGTGATCTACGATCGATCCTTCGACCCGCAGGGGGCGCTCTATTACCCGGTCTCCGGCAAACCCGGCCATCCGTGGGTGTCCGAATTTTATGGCGATGCGATGCTCGTCAACGGCAAGGTGTTTCCCTATCTGGAAGTCGAGCCGCGCAAGTATCGCTTCCGAGTCCTGAATGCGGCCAACGCCCGCGACTTCAACCTGACGCTTTCAAAAAGCCTGCCGATTTATCAGATCGGAACCGATTTGGGCTTGTTGCCGGCGCCGGTGCCCATCAAAAATCTGGAGCTGTTTCCCGGCGAGCGCGCCGACTTGATCGTCGATTTCGCGGGCAATTCGGGCCACTCAATCGTGCTTAAAGACGAAAGCATCGAGGTGATGCAGTTTCGCGTCGGCCACGGTTCTGCCGGCAAAGACTTTTCTCTGCCCGCGACGCTTCGCCCGGTCACCAAATTGCGTGAGACCGACGCCGTCAAGAGCCGAGAGCTGACGCTGGTTGAGTACAACACATTTGGCGGCAGTTCGTTGGTGATGCTGTTGAACGATACCCATTGGCATATGCCAATTACCGAGAAGCCGGTGCTCAATTCCGTCGAAATCTGGAACTTGATCAATCTGACCGAGGATGCGCACCCGATTCATCTGCATCTGGTGCGCATGCAGATTCTCGATCGCCGACCCTTCGATCAGTTCGCCTTCACCATGCACCACAAGCTTCGCTTTCTCGGTCCTCCAATTCCGCCCGCGCCCAACGAAGCGGGATGGAAAGATACCGTTCGATGCGAATCGGGAATGGTGACGCGCATTATCGCGCGGTTCGAAGGCTACCCCGGCCGCTACGTCTGGCACTGCCATATTCTAGAGCACGAGGATAACGAGATGATGCGCCCGTACGAAGTGATTACTCCGCAGCAGGCCGCTCGCGAACTTGCCTCACGCTGATCCCGCTCAGGCGGGATTATCGGCGGTAAAACGGCGCGATTTTGCGCAGGCCACGATTTGGATGTCGATCGATCGAAGGCCGAATCGCGGATGGCAAAAGTGCATGAATTTCAGGCACTATTCGCGTGGATCGGGCTGGGTCGGCTACCTAACGACTGTTAGGTTTTTTGCCAATTTTGTTCATGGCTGAACTGTTCAGCCTTACGCAATCAGCATCGATACGCTAAGGTGTGCGGCGATGAACCACGGCGAAAAAACAGGACAATTTTGAGATGCCGCGACAAAGAGTCAACGACATAGAAATCTACTACGAAATTCACGGCGGCGGTCCGCAAACGCTGGTGATGATTCGCGGACTCGGGTCGAATTTGACCGCGTGGTACGAACAGACGCCCGAGCTCGCGCGCCACTTCCGTGTGCTGGTGTTCGATAATCGCGGCGCGGGACGCACCGACAAACCCGATTCGCCGTACTCGATTCGGCAGATGGCGGATGACACGGCGGGTCTCGTCGCGGCGCTCGGCATTAAGCGCCTCGCGCTGCTCGGCATCTCGATGGGCGGGATGATCGCGCAGGAATTCGCGCTTAAGTATCAGCACATGCTCTCGTGCCTGATTCTGGGATGCACGATGTTCGGCGGCTCGGACGCGATTCGCGCCGCGCCGGAAGTTCTGGACGCGTTGCTTGCGGGCGATAAGGCAACCCCGGCGCAGCGGCGCGTGCAGCAGCGGTCGGTATTCACCGATCACGCAATCGATTCACGTCCCGAACTGATCGCAAATCACGAACGAATCGCGATGCAGTATCCAATTCCTCCGTTCGCTTACCAGCGGCAGATTCAAGCGGTAATGGGATTCGACGCGAGTGCGCGACTGGGCGAAATTCATGTGCCTACGCTGGTGATGACCGGACGCGACGATATCTTGGTGCCGCCAGAGAACTCGCGCAAAATCGCCGAGCGCATCGCGGACGCCGAGTTGAAAGAGCTTCCCGGTGGGCATCTGTTCTTCACTGAATATCCCGCCGAATTTAACACTGCGGCGATCGCATTCATAAAGGCGCACCCGTAATGAAAACCCGGAAATATTCCTTGAGCGCCGCGGTCGCCACTGTCGTCGCGCTTCTGGTGGCACCGGCAATCGCGATTGCGGCGGGCCTGCCGCTCAAGATCGCCGTGATCGCGCGCCCGCAACCGACGATCGTCTTCGAAGGTGACGGCAAGCCGCACGTCGCGTACGAGCTTTACGTCGCGAACTTCACGAATTCGGTGGTCAGAATCGATTCGCTCACCGCTTCGTGGAAAGCGATTCCGGACGCGTCGATTCCGGCCGCCAGCGTGAAGTTTTCCGGCGACCAACTGAAAGCGATGTTCAGCTCGATTGGCGGCAACGCGATGAAGCCGCAGGACCCGGTGCTGAATCCAAGCGTCACGGGTGTGCTGTATGTGTTCCTCAATCAGAATCCGGGCACGCCGATCACGAACCGCCTTGAGGTTGAAGTGAACGGCAAGCCCGACACTAGACAAACCGTGATGCCGCCGACGCCAATCAACGTGAGCCATCAGCAGCCGATCGTCATCGCGCCGCCGCTGTCCGGCGATAACTGGTGGACGCCGAACGGTCCATCCAACAACTCAATCCATCGCCGCATCATAATCGCGATGGGTCCGAAAATAATCCTTCCCGAGCGCTACGCCGTTGATTGGGTAAAGCTCGGGCCGGACGGCAACACCTTTCACGGCGATAAGAGCATCAACAAGAGCTACTACGCGTATGGCGCGAGCATCCACGCGGTCGCGGATGGCACGATCGTCAGCACCCTGGACGGCATCCCCGAGAACACGCCGCAGTCGCCGAAGATGGCGGTCACAATTACGCTCGGCAATATCGTGGGAAACGCGATCGTCGAGGATGTGGGCGATGGCCGCTACGCGATGTATGCGCATCTGATTCCCGGCAGCCTGCGCGTGCGCAAGGGCGAGCGCGTGACGCGCGGCCAGGTGCTCGGATTGCTCGGCAATTCAGGCAATTCGAGCGAGCCGCATCTTCATTTCCAGATCTCGAACTCGGCCGGGTATCTTGACGGCGAGGGATTGCCGTTCCTCCTCGACCATTTTACCCGCCGCGATTATCACATGGTGATGAGGGGCGAGACTCCGGTCAGCATGACCCTTGGCGCATCGCACAATCTCACCGATCAAATCTTCATGAGCGACGACCTGGGGAATTTTTCCGGCAAATGACAGCAATGCCGATGCTATTCAGATGAAAGTCAAAGCCGCAGTCGCATTTCGCGCCGAAGCTCCCCTGGAAATTGTCGAGGTCGATCTCGCACCGCCACGCGTCGGCGAAGTGCTGATCGAGATCAAGGCAAGCGGCGTATGCCATACCGATGCGTATACGCTTTCGGGCAAGGATCCGGAGGGCCTGTTCCCCTCGATCCTCGGACACGAAGGCGCGGGCATGGTCGTCGAAGCCGGCACGGGTGTGGCATCGCTTCGTCCGGGCGATCACGTAATACCGCTCTACATTCCCGAGTGCCGCAACTGCGAGGCCTGCCTTTCCGGCAAGACGAATCTCTGCATCGCGATTCGCGAGACTCAAGGCAAAGGCGTCATGCCCGACGGGACCAGCCGCTTCTCGCTGGACGGCAAACCGATTCATCACTACATGGGGACGTCGACCTTCGCGAACTACACGGTCGTACCTGAGATCGCGTTGGCGAAAGTTCGAGCCGACGCGCCATTTGACAAGATTTGCTACATCGGATGCGGCGTGACCACGGGAATCGGCGCGGTGATCAACACGGCGAAGGTCGCGCCGGGTGATCGGGTGGTGGTTTTCGGGGTCGGCGGAATCGGGCTTAACGTTATTCAGGGCGCGCGGATGGCGGGCGCGTCGATGATCGTCGCTATCGACTTGAATCCCGCGCGCGAGCCGATCGCGCGGAAATTCGGCGCAACCGATTTCATCAATCCAGCCGAACTCAAAAATGACCTGGTGCAGCATCTCATCGGACTCACCCGCGGCGGCGCCGATTTCGCGTTCGAATGCGTCGGCAGCGTGAAGCTGATGCGCCAGGCGCTGGAATGCTGCCATCGCGGATGGGGCACGTGTGTGATAATCGGGGTGGCGGGCGCGGGCGAAGAAATCTCCACGCGGCCGTTTCAGCTAGTAACCGGCCGCACCTGGAAGGGCACCGCGTTCGGCGGCGCGCGCGGACGCCGTGACGTGCCGCGCATCGTCGATTGGTACATGCAGCGGCGCATCAATATCGACGATCTGATTACCCATACGATGCCAATCGAGAGGATCAACGAGGCGTTCGAACTGATGCACGCGGGCAAATCGATTCGCAGCGTGGTGACGTTCTGATCATGCGATTTTCTGCGGCCGTGGCGCTCGGATGTGCGGTTATGGCGCTCGCGTTATGCGGATGCTGGCCGTTTCATCATCAACCGACGCCGCAGCAGCAATTTCTCGACGCTCTGAATCACGGTCATTCGGCGGAAGCGAGCCAGATTTGGCTTAAGATGTCGGAGAAAGATCGCGAGAAATGGGCGCGCGGCCAGGGACTATCGCCACAGTCTTCTCCGGACCAAATCAAAAAACAAATCATGCAGCATTACCAGAACGAAGCCGGCGGCGAGCAGGAAGGCGAAAGCGGAGTCGTGCAGATTAATCCCGGACCGCCGGCGGGGCTTCAGAACTTGCCGTCGCTGATGCAGGCCTCGCCTTCCGGCAATCCAGCGCCGCCTGGCACATCCGAATAACGATGGATTTTGGATTATCTCCCGATCAGGAACTGCTGAGAACAACCCTGCGTGACTTCGCGGCGCGCGAACTTATGCCGCATTATCAGTCGCGCGATCGCGACGCCGATCTTCCCGCGGCGCTGGTTCGCCGGCTTGGAGACCTGGGCGTGCTCGCGCCGATGGCGGCGCCGGAGCACGGCGGCGCGGGACTGGATTTTGTCTCGCTTGGAATCGCGCACGAGGAAATCTCGCGCGGCGATTTCAACGCGGCGTATGTGCTGCTGCTGTCAGCGCTGGTCGGCGCGATCGTGTCGAAAAGCGGTGATGAGACGCAAAAAAAATCGTATCTGCCGCCAATCTGCCGCGGCGAGATAATCGCGGCGCTGGCGGTTACCTAGCCGGCCGGCGGCTCCGATGCCGCGCACGTGAAACTGAGCGCGCGCCGCGACGGCGATCAGTACGTTCTTAATGGCGAGAAAACCTCGATCTCGTTTTCCTCGTCGGCATCGACCGCGCTGATGATGGCGCGGACCGGCACGCCGGAATCCGGCGCGCACGGCGTGAGCGCCTTCTATGTTGATTTGAATTCTCCTGGCGTCTCGCGCACGCGATTTCGCGATCTGGGTTCGCGCGCGATTGGGCGCGGATCGTTGTTCTTCGATTCGGTGAAGGTGCCGGTCTCCGCCCGAATCGGCGCCGAGGGCGCGGGTTTCGTGCAGGTGATGCAAGGCTTCGATTTCAGCCGCGCGCTAATCGGCCTGATGTGTATCGGCGCGGCGCAGCAGAGCGTGGATGAAACGTGCAGGTTCGTTGCGGAGCGCGAAGCGTTTGGCGGATCGCTCGCGCGCTTTGAGGGCGTGTCGTTTCCGCTCGCGGAAGCCGCGGTGGAGCTGCGCGCGGCGCGGCTGCTCTGCTACGAGGCGCTATGGCTGCGCGACCGAGGCATGCCGCATGGATGGCTCGCGGCGGGGGCTAAGTGGCTTGCGCCGGAGTTGTGCGCGCGTGTGCTCCATCAATGCCTGCTTTTGCACGGACACACCGGTTTCAGCCTCGATTTGCCGCATCAGCAGCGCATGCGCGACGTAATCGGCCTTGAGATTGGCGATGGCACCGCGCAGATCATGAAGCTGCTGGTCGCGCGCGAGATAATCGGCAAATCCGCCCGCCCTTATTGATTTGCGCGGCTGTCAGCCGTTGGAATCTCCGTCGCCGCTGGGAAACGGCACCGCAACCTTGTGGAGCTTGGTCACGGTACTCGCACACGCGTCGCTGACCCAAAGATCGCCTTTGGAATCGATCGCCATGTTCTCAGGACATCCGCCCACCTTGTAATGGGCTACCTCGTTGCCCGAGGAATCGAACTTGAACACGTCATTGGATTCCTGGTTGGCGACAAATATGTTGTCCGCGTGATCGATAGTCACACCACGAGGCCCGAGTCCGACCGGATGGGTTCCCATCGAAGCGAAGGACGGCGAGGCCTCGAAACCCGCGACGACATCGAGGCTCTGCACTGACTGCCACAGGTTGCCTTCCGAATCGATGCTGTTGCCGGTTGGCTGCAGGCCGACTTCCGCAACAGTCGAGAGCTCCAGGCCAAGGGCGCTCAGCACCGTGATGGTGCCGTCATAATAATTACCGATCCAGAAATTGCCGGACTGATCGACCGCGATTGCGTGCGGATTCTTTCCAGTGTTGAAGGTGTTGAGCAAAGCGCCGGAGCCGTTCAGTTCGGCGACTGTGTTGCTGCCTTGATTGGTGACCCAGACGTCGCCCGAGGAATCAAACTGCGCGTGCTGCGGCGCGTCGCCATCCGTGCAGAACGTTCCGATCAGCGTTCCGCCGGAGTCGAGCGCGGTAACCGTACCCGTCGTGCCGCTCGGACATGCGGGAGCATCGGGACCGCCACCGACAGTATTCTCGACCCAGATATTTTGAGTGTTGCCGCGGTCGATCTTGAGTCCGTGCGGGCGCACGCCTACCGGGAAGGTCGCAAGAACCTTGCCCGAGTTGCTTAGCTCCGCAACGCTGTTGCTGTATCGGTTTGCGACCCAGACGTTATCTGATGCGTCGACGCCGATTCCTTCGGGATAATTCCCTCCCGATTTGAATGTCTCGACCGATGCGCTTTGATTCGCGGATGAGCCTCCGCCGCTGCTGCCGCATCCCCACGCGAACACCATCAGGCAAGCCAGAATTGCCACGCTCCTCATGCCCCACCCCCGTTCGCAGCCGTAAAGAAAACGATAAGAAGTTAAGCGTAGCGCACCGCGACCGCAAGATAGTCTGCCGCCGGCGGTTAGACTGCGATCCTTACGAACTCTCAAGCTTAAGTGCGATAATCCGCGCCGGACAGTTGTGACGAAGCGAGGCTCGACTGTGATGAAAGACAAGCGATGGCCGATCGGATGGGACGCGCGATGGATCTGGGCTGCGCCCGCCATAAAACCCGCTTCGCCGATTTCAGCCAGTCCGAATCCGCCGCCGGAGAGCTGGAACCGGTTCTGCTATCTGCGCAAGACGATCGATTTGCTGGGCGCGCCCGAATCGGCGCCGACGCGGGTGACAGCCGATTCTCGCTTCATCCTTTACGTGAACGGCATCGAAGTCGGGCGCGGCCCGGCGCGATCGATTCCTGCACGGCTTGCGTGGAGTGAAATCGACCTCGCGCCTTTTCTGCGTGCGGGACGCAACGCGATTTGCGCGCTTGCGCGGTTCTATGGAATGGCGGTGCCATGGTGGATTCCCGCGCCGGCGAATTATCAGCTCGGTTTCGGATCGTTCGCGATCGAAGCGCCGGCAATCGGGCTTAAGTCCGACGGTTCATGGAAAGCAATGGCGGCACCGTATCGGCAGCAGGCCTTCTGGCGCTCCGCGCTCGGGCAGCCGCCGACCGAAATTGTTGACGGCGCGGCGGCGCCCGAAGGATGGACGAGATCCGATTTCGATGACGCCGGCTGGCAGGCGGCTATCGAACTCAGATCGGGAACGCTCGCGCCGAACCGCGGCGAAATTCCGGTTGAGCCGTTCACCGCGCCCGAACCCGCGGACATCGCGCCGCTTACCTCGCTCGCGATCGAATTGACGGAGATCGCGCGCCCTCAGGTTGCCGCATCCTCCGCCGATTTCCCGCAGGATGCATTCCCGCGCCGCGGCGCATCCGCAAAAGACTCAGTCGAGACCGCGCTCACCTTTGATGCGGGCAAGATCACGCTCGCGACGCCGTGGGCCGAGGTGCGCGGGCCGCGGGGCGCGGTGATCGACTTTTATGTTGGTGAAGATTTGCGCGATGACATGCTTGCCGAGATAGCGCCGCGCTTCTATGGGATGCGCTACAGCATTGGCGGGCGGGAGCGCGAGCGAATCGAGGCATTCGAGGCGGTTGGCTTCCGCTATCTGACGGTGGTGCCGCGAAATGGGGCGCAAATTCTTTCGATCGGAGCGACCGAGCGGCGCTATCCGCGCAGCGGCGACGCCCGTTTCGAATGCGACGATCTGCGGCTGAATAAAATCTGGAATGTCGGTGCGCGAACCCTGGATCTCTGTTCCTCAGACGCATTCCTGGATTGCCCCGGGCGCGAGCAGCGCGCATGGCTCGGCGATTCATACATCCACGCCCTGCTTACGTTCGTGACCAATACTGATTGGGCGCTGGTGGCGCGGCATCTGCGAATCTGCGCGCACGGCGTTCGAGGCGACGGTTTGCTGGGGATGGTTGCCGCGGGCGACATGACCTTTTCCGCAACCACGATTCCGGATTATTCGCTGCATTGGATTCGCGCGCTGGCGCGCTACTACCAATACTCCGGGGACCGCGATTTGGTGCGCGAACTGGCGCCTGTCGCGAGCGGCATCTCCGACGCATTCGAGCGTTATCGCGGCGACGACGGGCTTATCAGGCGAATGCCGGGGTGGATGTTCGTCGATTGGGCGATGACCGAGCGGTCGGATGTGGTTGGGGCTGTCGACGCGCTTTACGCCGCCGCCCTCGATGATTTCGCGTGGCTCGCCGAAACGGCGCTGGCGGATAGCCGCGCCGCCGCCGAAGCTCGATCCAAAGCCGCACGCACGCACGCCGCTTTTGGTCTTCTGTGGAACGAGCTTGCCGGCGCATACGTCGATGCCGCCGACCGCAATGGCCCGCTTCGCAGAATAAGCCAGCAGACGAACGCGATCGCGATCGTCAGCCGGTGCGCGCCCGCCGATCGCTGGCAGCGGATGCTCGAATGCGTGCTGGACAGCTCGCGGGTGGTGATTACGCCCACTATTTCCGACCAGCCCACGGCTTACATGCTGCAGCGAATGGACCCGGCGGAATACGGCGATTTCGATCCCGAGCGCAACGTCGTGGCGGCGCAGCCATTTTTCTCGCATCTGCTGCACGACGCGATTGTGCGCGCGGGTCGGCGCGACCTAATCGTGGAGCGGTGTCTCAAATGGTGGCCGCAGATCGAACGCGGAGACACCTGCTTTGAGGAATATTGGGACGCGAATTCGGGCACCGGCAGCCGCTGTCATGCATGGTCCGCCACTCCGACCTACGATCTCACGACTCATGTGCTCGGGGTACGTCCAGCCGCGCCTGGTTACTCGAGCGCGGAGATCGCGCCGTGGTTCGGTCCGCTGCGGCATCTGGAGGGCGCGGTGCCGACGCCTAAGGGGATGATCACCGTCACTCTGGATCGCGATCGCGGCGGCGAAATCGCGATTCCCGCCGGCATTGCAGCGTTGGTTCGGTTCGATGACGCGAAGCTGGCAGGAGCGCAGTTGGGTCCGGGACATCATCGGATATTGCCCCTCACCTGATCGCCCGAACCCGGATGCGCTGAAGCTAGGAAGCGAGACGCGCGGAAAAACGCAGGCGGATGTAATCCGCCGTCCACCTTTCGCGCTCGTCGCACAGCACAGGGCGCAACAACTCGACCGCCTCGGCCACGGCGCGTTTGCGATCCGCCGGTTGAAGCGGCTTCAGAAGATTCTCCGCAAAGGTATCGAGCCATCCTTCAAGACCGGTCGGCAGCGGCGTGGGACGCGGAATCAGCTCGATATAGTCGACCGTAAAGCCCGCTCGTTCGAGCCGCGCGCGGTAATCCGCCGCGGTCGGAAAATACCACGGAATATGCGCGGCACCGTTGATGCCGCGGCGGGCCAGCACCGCTTCCAGCGCGACAATGATTGCGGCAACGCATCCGTGCCCGCCAAGTTCCGCGACAAACCGGCCGCCCGGCTTGAGCGCGCGCGAAACCGCCGCGAGCACGGCGTCCGGCTCGCGCATCCAGTGCAGAGCAGCATTCGAGAACACCGCGTCGAACTCGCGCTCGAACCTCATCGAATGGCCGTTGGCAAGACGCGCGTCGATGCCGCGCTGGCGCGCCGCCGCGACCATCGCTTCTGACGCGTCCACGCCGACAACGATAGCTCCGCTCGCGGCGATCTTCTCGGTCAGCACCCCATCGCCGCATCCGAGATCCAAGATCCGCTCGCCGGGCGACGGCTGAAGCATCGCAAGCACAGGCGATCCGAGATCGCTTACGAAGCGCGCGTTGCGGTCATAGATATCCGGCTGCCAGGTGTTGAGTTGCTGCTCTGAATCCATCGAAAAAAGGCAGGTCTGAAGCCTCAATCCAATTTGCTATATGTCCTCACGATCCGAGGCAACCGACTGGAGTCGGCGCCCACAGCTCTGCTCAGGTTGGCGACTCCTTGCTGTATCGGCGCGACGCTAGTAAGCGGATCGTAGCTTCAGGAGCGCCGCCAAACGGAGGTCAGCGAACGGAGGTCGCGATGTTCACCGGAATCGATCATATCGTGGTGGCAGTTCAGGACCTGGAAACGGCTATCCGAGAGTTCGGCGCGGCCGGATTCACAGTGGTCCGCGGCGGAAGACACAACATCGGAACGCATAACGCTCTCATCGCGTTCGCCGACGGAAGCTACATTGAACTGATCGCGTTTCTTACGCCCATACCCGCCCATCCGTGGTATCGGGCGCTCGAGCGCGGCGGCGGACTGGTCGATTTCTGTATGCGAACCACCGACCTTGGCCGCGATGCGGAGGTGATGCGGCGCGCCGGTGCGAGTATTGGCGACGCGGCCGCGATGACGCGCGATCGCCCTGACGGATATCGCCTCGTCTGGAAGCTTGCGATCCCGCAGGCACCGATGAACGGGCAGCTCCCGTTTCTTATCGAGGATCAAACCCCGCGCGACGAGCGCGTGCCGCGCGAGCGGAGCCATCCTAATGGTGCGATCGGGATCGCTCGGGTGACACTTGCGGTTGAAAATCCGGGGACGACAAGCGCGGCGTATGCGCGCGTGCTCGGCAGACCGGGTGCGCCGGCCAATCGCACGGACCTGGATGCATTCGGAGTTCGCTTCACGATCGGCGAAAACGAGATCGAGCTGGTCGCGCCGAAATCATCGTCAGGGCCGATTCGCGACTGGATCGATTCACGCGGCGCGTCTCCATTTGCGGCGCGCCTTTTACTCACCGGCGGCGCGGGGACATCCGAGAGCCGGTTGCTCGAGCGGGCGCGGCTGACATTCGCGTAGAAAAATCCGCATAGATAAAAATGCTGGGAGAGGCTGCGATGGCATCAGCACGGGTAAAATTCGGCTTCACGATTCCGCAGCGCGCCGCTTTTTTTGGCGTCGCGACCTGGCCGGAGATGCTCGCGATGGCGCACGAGGCTGATCAGATCGCGGCCTTCGACTCGGTGTGGGTGGGAGACAGCGTGATGGCGAAGCCGCGACCGGAGTCGATTGCGCTTCTGGGTGCGCTCGCATCGGCAACTTCGCGAGTCAAGCTCGGGGTTGGATGTATGGCCAGCTTTCCGATTCGCGACCCGATCGTGTTCGCGTATCAGTGGGCGACGCTGGACATGATTTCCGGCGGTAGGATGTGGCTTGCGGTGTGCACCGGAATAGTTGCGGGCGGCGTGAGCGCGAAGGAAGGCGGCGTGTGGGGAATCAAGGATGGCGCGCGCGGAAACCGGATGGCGGAGAATATCGAAATTTGCCGCCGGCTGTGGAGCGAGGATGACGTATCGTTCGAGGGCAAATATCACAAGTTCAGCGCGGTGACGATCAAGCCGCGCCCAATGCAGCAACCCTGTCCAATCTGGATCGCGGCAAATCCGCAGCCAAATCAGGCCGAGAAGCCGCTGAGACGGGTGGCGAAAATCGCGGACGGCTGGATGACGGTGAACATCTTCCCGGAGTTGTTCGCGACCAACTGGAAGGCGCTGGAAAAATACATCCGCGACGAGGGCAAGGATCCTGCCGCTTTTCCAAACATCCTGTATCACAACGTCAACATCAATCCGGATCGCGCGGCGGCGCTGGAGGAATCGAAACGCTTCCTCGACGAGTACTACGGACCGGTGATGTCGCCGGTGATGGTCGAGGCGTGGACGGCATCGGGAACGCCCGAGCAATGCGCGGAACAACTCCGCGCCCTGATTCGGGCGGGAGCCAGGGAAATAACCCTGCGTATCACGTCCTGGGATCAAGCGGGACAATTCAAGAAACTGATTCACGAAGTGCTGCCGCGGCTGCTCGACTGAGCGCGCGGATTCAAGTCTCGCGTGCGAGGAGTAGAGTAGCGGATAGATGGTTGCCCGGCTTTCCATTCCCAGAATCGTGGTCGGCGCGACGGGAAGCGGATGCGGCAAAACCACGGTTAGCCTCGCGATCGCGGCGGCGCTGCGGGCGCGCGGCATCAAGGTAGCCGCTTTCAAGTGCGGGCCCGATTATCTTGACCCGAGCTATCACGCGCGCGTGCTGGGACACACGTCGCAGAACCTCGACAGTTGGATGATGGGGCGCGAAGCGGTGCTCGCAACCGTCGCTCGCGCGGCGCGTGGATCCGATCTCGCGATCATTGAAGGAATGATGGGGCTCTTCGATGGAGCCACACCCGACAGCGACGAGGGATCGACGGCCGAAATCGCAAAATGGCTCGATGCGCCGGTGCTACTGGTGCTCGATGCGTCGGGAATCGCGAGGACGGTTTCAGCGATCGCGGCCGGATTCGCGGGCTTCGATCGAGCGCTGAAAGTCGCAGGCCTCATCTGCAATCGCGTGGGCGGCAAGGGCCATCTCGACCTGCTGCGCGCGGCAAATTCGGAAACGCCGATCGTAGGCGGTCTTCCATTCGAAGCCGCGGTCGCATTTCCGGAGCGCCACCTGGGACTGATGCGAGCCGATGAAAAATCCGTTCCGGATGGGGTAATAGAACGGCTGGCGGACCTCGGCACACGATGGCTCGACCTGGACGCGGTTGTCGCGCTTGCGAAATCCGCGCCGCCGCTTGAGGTTCCGGAGCGGGAAGACGCAGGACCGCGCGCGACACCTCGATGCACAATCGCCGTTGCATATGACGACGCTTTTCATTTCTACTACGAAGATAATCTGCGCCGCCTCGAAGAATCCGGCGCTGAGCTGGTGCGATTCTCGCCGGCTTTCGATTCAGAGCCGCCGCGCGCCGACGGTATCTATATCGGCGGCGGCTATCCCGAAGCGCTCGCAAACGAGCTTTCATCGAACCGATCGATGCTCGCGGGAATACGAGAATTCGCGACGGGCGGGGGACCAATTTACGCCGAGTGCGGCGGGTTGATGTATCTGTGCGAAGGAATTCGCACAATTGATGGGAGGTTGTGGCCGATGGCCGGACTGATTGCGGGAATCGCTGTGATGCGCGATCGACTGCAGGCGATCGGATACGTGGAAGTTGAGACGCGCGCTCCGACATTAATCGGCGTGGCAGGACTTCGATTTCGAGGGCATCAGTTTCGCTACTCGGAGCTTCAGCAATCGAGCATTGAGGTCGAGCGCACCATAAAGGCCTATCACGTGGTGTCGCGATGGACCGGCGCAGCGTTTGAAGAGGGATTCGCTTTCCGCAATGTGCTTGGCTCCTACGTTCATGCGCACTGGGCGTCGAACGGGTTGGCGGCAGAGGGCTTCGTTGAATCGTGCGCGCGATTTCACCAATCTGGACGTGAGGATCTTCGGGTCCGAAACTTTCGATGAAAGCCGACCAGGAAAACTCGCTGTCAAAAAGCCGCGACGCGGTTCCGTCCGCGCCTCTTACGCTCGAAGGCTACGCGATTTTGCATCAGATGTTCCGGATTCGGCGGACGAAGTGGCGCTCCGCGGATAGCAAGGAGCGCGCATCGATAATTGCCGAAGCGGAGGCGGCGCTTTCCGCGATGGCGCCTGGGAGCGACGGCGAATCGGCGGCATTCTCAGTCCTCGGCCACAAGAGCGACCTTCTGCTGATTCATTTTCGGCGCGGATTCGACGAGCTTGGCGAGGTGGAGCAAGAGATCGGAGCACTTGCGCTAAGCGATTTCCTTGAACCGGTGACATCATACCTTTCGATGATCGAGATTGGGCTCTACGAGGCGACGGTCGCGATGCACACGCGCCTTGATCGCGAAAACATTCGTCCTCGCACGCCCGAATGGAGCCAGGCAGTTGCGGCGGAGCTGTCGGCGCAGCGTCAAAAGCTGGGGACGCGGCTGTATCCGAAAATTCCCGCGCGGCGCTACTTGTGCTTCTATCCGATGGACAAGAAGCGCGAGGGCGACGACAACTGGTATCGCCTGCCAATCGAGGAACGCCGCCGGCTGATGCACGAGCATGGGATGGTTGGGCGGCGATTCGCGGGAGAGGTAACTCAGATAATTTCCGGATCGATCGGTTTCGACGACTTCGAGTGGGGAGTGGATCTGTTCGCAGACGACCCGCTGGTGTTCAAGAAACTGATTTACGAGATGCGTTTCGACGAGGCGAGCGCAGGCTATGCGAAATTCGGCCCCTTCTATGTTGGAATCCGAACCGAGGCGCAGGAACTCGGCGAGCTGATGCCCGCCTGAGCGCCACACGCGACGCTTCGAAATTAACAGCGGTGATTAATTGGCGGAGACCTCAGGCCGTCGCGCTTAACGCTTGCGCCGCGACTCGAGCTCATCCTCGACTTCATCGCGAATCGGAAAGCGCCCGGTCTTCGCCTTGGAAAAGATAAGGCTGCCGTCGGCGATTACGTCGAACTGGCCTGACTTTCCGGGAGTGATCTCCACGCTGTAACCGAAGCGATCCTTGATGGATGCGGCCAGACTGGCCGCCTGAGGCTTATAGCCTCAAGCCGAGCAATAGAGAATTTCAATAGCCATGATTTGAGGCTAGCGCTCTACTGCGATTCCCTCAACGATCGCCGGTGTGTGCGCACCATCAGTGCGCGCGAGCTAGCGCCCGTTTGGCAGGTCCACAAAGACCGCGGCCGCAACCACAGAGGACCACAGGCCATCGCGATCACCTATCGCGGACTGGGTGACATTGCGGGTGGTGATGATCTTATCGGAGAGGCGCCAGACGTCCTTACGCTCGTCGTAACTCGCGTTAGGATCGAAATCGACGCCCAAGATGGTCGCGAGCATCTGCGCGGCAAGATCCTCAGCATAATCGCCGGCTTTCTGATCCGTCTCGCCGAAGCTGTGATGCTCCGAAAGGTAACCGTACTGATCTGGGTTGGCGGGAATCGCGACGCCGACCGAAGCGGCAATGAGCCGATGGGGCTCGTTGATCGCGTTCTCGCTCATCACCGCATAGACAATCTGGCCGGGGCTCAGGTACTTGAGTCCTTCCTGCTGGCTGATAAGCCGGCAGCGCGGCGGAAAAATGGATTTTACGCGAACGAGATTGTATTCCGCGATTCCGGCGGAACGCAGCGACATCTCGAACGCGGTGAGTTTCTCGCGATGTTTGCCGACACCTTTGGTGAGAAATGCGGCCTTCGGAAGCGGTCCCATCTACGTTGGTTCTCTCCTGAGTAAGCGGCCTGATCCCGCCGCGCAGCGCTTCATTACGACACGCAATCCATCAAAACAGCCAATCGAGCGCGCCGGCGATCCGAACCGAGATCGTCTATTATACAATGCCGGGAGCGGGCGCTACTCATAGGGTATTGACGGGCTGATATTCGCCGAACACGCGGCGCATCGCATCCGCGATCTCGCCGAGCGTGCACCATGCGCGCACCGCATCGACGATGGCGGGCATCAGGTTGGTGCCATTGCGCGCCGCCGCCTCGACGCGCTTCAGGCCGGCGCGAGCCCTGGCACCATCGCGTTCGGCGCGAACCCTGGCGAGGCTTCGCTTCTGTTTTTCCTCCAGCTCGGGATTCACCTTGAGAATATCCTTCGGCAGCTCGCCGCCGTCGGTGAATTGATTGACGCCGACGATGATTCTTTGTTTCGTTTCGATTTCGCGCTGATAGAGATACGCAGCGTTCTGAATTTCGCGCTGCTGATACCCGCGTTCGATCGCTGCGACCGCGCCGCCCAGGTCGTCGATACGGGAAAGATATTCGCGGGCGCGCGCTTCCAGCTCGTCGGTCAGCTTCTCGAGGAAGTACGCGCCGCCGAGCGGATCGATCGTGTCCGCGACGCCGGATTCGTAGGCGATCAACTGCTGAGTGCGCAGGGCGAGCAACACCGAAGATTCGGTTGGCAGCGCCAGCGCCTCGTCGCGGGAGTTGGTGTGCAGCGACTGCGCGCCCCCAAGCACGGCCGCCATCGCCTGCATCGCAACCCGCACGACGTTGTTGTCAACCTGCTGGGCCGTCAGAGTTGACCCCGCAGTTTGCGCATGAAACCGCATCATCATCGAGCGCTCGTCGGCGGCGCCGAAGCGTTCTTTCATAATCCGCGCCCACATCCGGCGGGCGGCTCGGAATTTCGCAATCTCCTCGAAGAAATTGTTGTGAACATTGAAAAAGAACGAAAGCCGGCTTGCGAAGCTGTCGACCTTGAGCCCCGCTTTAACCGCGGCGTCGACATACGCGATCGCATCGGCGAGCGTGAACGCCAGCTCCTGTGCCGCGGTCGAGCCCGCCTCACGAATGTGGTACCCGGAAATCGAAATCGTGTTCCAATTCGGCACTTCCTTCGATGCGAAGCTGAAGATGTCGGTGATTATCCGCATCGAGCCGCGCGGCGGATAAATATAAGTGCCGCGCGCAATGTATTCTTTCAGCAAATCGTTCTGGATGGTGCCGTTCACCTTGTCCCACCCGACTCCGCGCCGCTCGGCCGCGACCAGATAGAGCGCCAGCAGAATCGAGGCGGTCGCGTTTATCGTCATCGAGGTGGAAATTCGATCGAGGGGCAAATCCGAGAGCAGCGTCTCCATATCGGCGAGCGATCCGATCGAGACGCCGACCCGCCCCACTTCGCCGGCGGCAAGTGGATGATCCGAATCGCGGCCCATCTGGGTCGGGAGGTCGAACGCTACCGACAGTCCGGTCTGCCCCTGCTCGAAGAGGTAGCGGTAGCGGCGGTTCGATTCCTCAGCGGTACCGAAGCCCGCGTACTGGCGCATCGTCCACATACGTCCGCGATACATGGTGGGCTGCACGCCGCGGGTAAAAGGATACTGGCCGGGAAATCCGAGCTCGGTCGCGTAGTCGAAACCATCTAGATCGGCGGGATCGTAGGTCCGCTTAATCTCGATATCCGAGCTGGTGGTGAATTTTTCCTTGCGCTCCTTGCCGCGTTTGAGGGCGGGCGCGAGTTTCTGTTCCTGCCACTGTTTGCGCGCGGAGTCGAGCGCCTTGGATTTGGGATCAGCCATTGCTCTTCCGCTAGTTGATTCCTGCGCTATTCGATAACGATCAGGAGCTCGCCCTTCTCCACGGTCTGACCCGCCACAACTCTGACCTCGATCACCTTGCCGTTCTTTGGACTCTTGAGCTCATTCTCCATCTTCATGGCTTCGATAGTAACAACTCCAGCGCCTGATTTAACGGTATCTCCCGCCGCGACCAGCACGTTGACGACTCGTCCCGGCATCGCGGCCTTGATTTCCGCTCGGCCGCTGACCTCGCGGCCGGATGACGCAGCTTTGCGCCGTCTGCGCGCGGCGTCCACCAGCGTAAGACGCGTCGCGCCCGCTCTTGATGCAACCACTATCTCTTCGCCGTCGCGCGCAACATCAAAATCGAACGAGCGTCCGTTCACGATCACCGAAAACGCCTCAGGCCCGACCTTTCGCAGGTCCGCTTCGAATCGATGCGCACCGAAACGAATTTCGAAGTTACCGGCGGAGAGTTCCTCGACCTCGATCTCGTGCTCCCTCTCGGCAAGCATGGCCAGGTAGCGCATGGATATAACGTTCCTATCTTCGCAGCGCGTCAATTCGGGCGAGATTGCGCCACGGCGACATCGCGGACTGAGCAGGGCGCGCGGGCATCTGGCCGTTAGAGTGGTTGGCGCCATTCTGCGACGCTATGGCGGCCAAAAAAATGGCAGCCGTCCGCGCAGGATCTTCGGCGTTCGGCGCCGCGCTAGGATGGAATTCCTGGCTGATAAAGTTGGTATCGAAATCGCCGTTCAAAAACCGCGGGTGACGCAGAATCCATCTGTGAAACGACAAATTGGTCACGAGCTCGCCGGTGATGATGAATTCATCGAGCGCGCGGCGCATACGATCGGCGGCTTCGGCGCGATTGGCTCCCCAAGCCGCCAGCTTGGAGATCATCGGGTCGTAAAACATCGGCACTTCAGAACCCGCGTACACGCCCGCGTCATTTCGAACTCCGGGACCCTCGGGAAATCGCAGAGTCTGGATTTTCCCCGGTGCCGGCACGAATCCGGCATCGGGGTCCTCGGCGTAGATGCGGCACTCGATTGCCCATCCGCGCTGCGTGAGATCCGACTGCTTCCAGCCAAGTTTCTTACCTGCCGCAATCTCAATCTGCGCGCGCACCAGGTCGATGCCGGTGACCATCTCGGTTACCGGATGCTCAACCTGGATACGCGTGTTCATTTCAAGAAAGTAGAAGTTCCGGTCTGCGTCGGCGAGAAACTCGACCGTTCCGGCGCTCGTGTAACCTACCGCTTTCGCTGCCTGCACCGCGACCGCGCCCATCTTCGCGCGCATCGCGGGCGTCACGAATGGCGACGGCGACTCCTCGACGACCTTCTGATGGCGCCGCTGAATGGAACATTCACGTTCGAAAAGATGGATGGTGTTGCCGTGCTCGTCGGCAAGCACCTGCACTTCGATGTGGCGCGGCTTGCGCACGAACTTTTCAACATAGAATCTGCCGTCGCCGAATGACGATCTTGCCTCGCTCGAAACAGTGCGCACGATCGACCCGAGATCCTTGTCGGACTCGACCATCCGCATTCCCTTGCCGCCACCGCCGGCAGCCGCCTTGATCATGATCGGAAATCCGATCTGGTTCGCTATTTCACGCACCTGGGCTTCGGTTTCGAGTGTCCCCGGAGAACCGGGAACGACCGGCACGCCTGCATTCGCCATCAGCTTTCGCGCCTCGACCTTGTCGCCCATGTGCTCGATCGCGTCCGGCGGCGGCCCGATCCAAACCAGTCCAGCATTCCTGACGGCGCGCGCGAATTCGGCATTTTCGGAAAAGAATCCATAGCCCGGATGCACGGCGTCGGCGCCGGTCTTCCTGGCGGCCTCGAGAATCCGATCGATTCTGAGGTAGCTCTCGGCGGCCGGCGCCGCACCGACCAAGGCGGCGTAATCCGCCTGGCGAACGTGCAGCGCACCGCGATCCGCCTCGGAGTAGATCGCGACGGATTCGAGACCCAACTCGCGGCACGCGCGAATAATCCTGACCGCGATCTCGCCGCGGTTGGCAATTAGAACTCGCTTAAGCATCGGTGTTTCAACCAGTCTGTCCGTAGAGGAACAGGGCGCTCCTGCTTAGCCTGTTTATACTCAATCGCGCGAGATCTCGCGACATTTGTCGCGCTGCACCCGCTCCATCAGAGAGGGATGTTGCCGTGCTTGCGCGCGGGATTGGTCTCACGCTTGTTTTCCACGGCGCGCAGCGCGCTGATGAGGCGCGGGCGCGTATCGCGCGGAAATATCACCTCATCAACGTAGCCCAACTCGGCGGCCTTGAACGGATTGGCGAACCGGGCGCGGTAGTCCGCGGTCAGGCGCGCTCTTTCCGCGGCAACGTCTTTGGCGTTTGCGATTTCGTTTCGGAACACGATGTTGATCGCCTGCTCGGGGCCCATCACGGCGATCTCCGCGGTCGGATAGGCAAAGTTGAAATCGCCGCGGATATTCTTCGACGACATCACATCATATGCGCCGCCGTATGCCTTGCGCGTGATTACCGTCACCTTGGGAACAGTCGCTTCGCAGAAAGCAAACAGCAGTTTCGCGCCATGGCGAATTATTCCGCTGAACTCCTGGCCGGTGCCGGGCAGAAAGCCTGGCACGTCAACCAGTGTCACCAGCGGAATGTTGAACGAGTCGCAGAAGCGCACGAATCGAGCGGCCTTGACCGACGCGTCGATGTCCAATGCTCCGGCGAGAAAAGCGGGCTGGTTTGCGACAATACCCACGGAATAGCCACCGAGACGCGCAAATCCGATCAGGATATTGCGTGCATAGTCGCGCTGGATTTCGAGGAAATGACCGTCATCGACAACCCGCCGGATTATTTCGCCCATGTCATACGGTTTGCTGGGATTCTCGGGAACGATCGAGTCGAGCGCGGCGTCAGTGCGATTAATATCGTCGCTGGTCGCGACGAACGGCGGATCTTCGACGTTGTTGGACGGAATAAAAGACAGCAGTTCGCGCAGCACCAGCAGGGCGCTCTGATCGTCTTCCGCCTCCAAGTGGCAAACGCCTGATTTCTGCGAGTGTGTATCGGCCCCGCCCAGCTCCTGCATCGTAACTTCTTCGTGAGTTGCCGCCCGGATCACGTCCGGTCCGGTCAGGAACATGTACGACGTGTCGCGCACCATCACGACAAAGTCCGTGATCGCTGGTGAATAGACCGCGCCGCCAGCGCATGGCCCCATGATCGCAGAGAGTTGCGGCACCACGCCCGAGGCCATCACGTTGCGCAGAAAAATATCCGCATAGCCTGCGAGCGACACGACTCCTTCCTGAATCCGTGCGCCGCTGCCGTCATTGAGTCCAATAACGGGGCATCCGGTCTTGGTGGCCAGATCCATCACTTTGCAGACTTTCTCCGCGAACGCTCCGGACAAGCTTCCGCCAAAAACCGTGAAATCGTGTGAGAAGACGCAGACCTGGCGGCCCTCGATCGTGCCGTATCCGGTCACGACCCCATCGCCAGGGATCTTCTTGCCGGCCATGTCAAAGTCCGTAATGCGATGGGTCTTGAACTTGTCGAGTTCGACGAACGAGCCGCGATCGAGCAGAAAGTCGACTCGTTCGCGCGCGGTGAGGCGGCCATTCTGGCGCTGCTTCTTGAGCCGCTCTTCGCCCCCGCCAACCTCTGCCTCGCGGGAGAGTTTACCTATCCGATCGATGTTTTCTTTAAGACCCATGCGCAGTTTCCATCCGGCAAATGAACGAGATGCAAACGATCACGGAATGATACGGCAGGCCCGCCCGCTCGCGCAACGCCGAAGAAGACGGCGCGCGAGAATGCGGCAACATGAGGATACAGCAATGTAGGGCCAGCGGCGTTTGCTGGCTTATTCGTCAATCCTGCGCTCGAGGGACGAATCCGCTGAATTTCAGATAATCACCCGCTGTCACGTGATGACGTGCGCAGAAGCCGCCGTTCACCTCAAGAACATAACTCGCATCGGCGTCGACACCGCGGGAACTCTCGTCATAAGGCCGCGCATTCTCCACGATACCGACGATCTTGCCGGAAGGATCAGCGAAAATCATGTCGAGCGGAATCTCCGTGTTCTTCATCCAGAACTTAAGCCGCGAGGGCGCCGCGAACACGAAGATCATACCTGCGTTTTCGTCCAGATGGCTGCGGTACATCAGACCTGTCTCTCGCTTCGGGTTGGTGTCCGCGATTTCAACCTTCACCGACTGAATCGGCTTGCCATCGGGTGTGATGATGTCGACGCGCGGTCCATCCGAGCACGCAAACAAGGCAAATGCGAGGATAAGGATCAGGGCACGAAGCTTCGTGGTCACTTGCATCGACAAGACGGGACGATGATCAATGCGCTGGATCAACAACCGATGGCATTTTCTCGGGCGATATATTCTCAAGCTCCTGGCCGGCCGTTTCCGGAAATCCGAAGTACATCACAAACGGCGCCATCGCCCAGAACACGGTCAACATGCTGACCGAGGTCCAGTGCGAATGGAAGTACGAGTACAGCACGCCCTCAAGCAGCAATCCGATTGCGCCGCCAGTTGTTCCCGCAACCGAGAGCGCGCTGCCGGCGGTCGATCGATGCGAAGTCGGAAACAGCTCCGCGCTATACGCGGTCACGATGGTGCTCGACGCAGTATCGAAAAACAGTTCGATAACCCACGCGGCGATTACGAACGTGCCCGAGGTGTTATAGATCCAGACGGTAAGAAGCGGCGCAAGCAGATAGCACGCTGATCCCATTGTGCGCCGCCCGATCCTGTCGCTCAACCGACCCGCGATGATGTTGCCCAAAATGCCGATGCCGCCGCCGATAAGATAGAGCAGCGACACGTTGCTGGGCGAATAGTGATGAACTTCCTGGAGGTATTTCGGGAAGAACATTCCCGCCGCGTTGCCGCCCATGCTGCCCAGGAAAGAAACCGACATGAGCAGCGCGAGCCGCCCCGGATACGCCTTGAACAGCGCGACAACCGGCCGCAGCGGATTTGAGCTGTGCTCCTCATCGTCGTGCGTGGTGTCTTCGAAACGGTGGCTTTCGGGCAGCGCACGGCGCAGCGGTATTATCAACACCAGCGGAATCAGCGCGAGCGCATATAAGCCGCGCCATCCGTAGGGCATGACGTTAATCAGCGCGAACACCCCTGCCGCCGCTCCGTAGCCGCAGGCGGTCAGCGCGCCCAGCAGGCCGACCGTCCATCCGCGAACGTCCGCGTCGACTTCCTCGACCAGGATAACGAGCGCCACAGTCGCCTCGGCCCCGGCGAACGCGCGCGCGAGAATCTGAAAGATCACGAAGCTGCGCTCGCTGGGCGCCAGCGCGCTTATGCCGGTGAAAATTGTGTAACCGAAAATGGTATAGAGCAGCAGCCGACGGCGTCCGAAGACATCAGCCAGGGGCGTCAGCAGAAAGGTCAGGATGTAGCCAAACCGGATGAACGAGAGCATCGCGCCCAGCCGGTCCTCGGCAATATCAAGCCCCTTCTGAATCTGTTTGAGCGCAAGACTGAGCAGCGCACGGTCGTAGTTGTCGAAGAATCCGGCGGTGCACGCGATCAGAAACACCCGCCATTGGCGGCGAGTAAAGGGCGGGGTTCGACCGAAAAAACCCAGCGAGATCCGCTCGCGAGCCTCTGAAGCCCCGTCCGACTCGGTGGATACTACGACGCTCTGTTGTGAGTCGGCCATGATTACGCTTCGCGTCCGTCAAGCTATCATCATAGTCAGAGACTCGAGGCCGCGAAGAAAATACGAGCCTTTATACTTTAAGGGACCGCCCGGGAGCTTGATATGAAGCGCCGGAAAACGGCGCAGCGTCTCGCCTATCGCGATTGCGCCTTCGAGTCGAGCAAGCGGCGCGCCGATACAGAAATGTATTCCTTCGCCGAACGCCACGTGGTCACGCGGCTCGCGCGTGATATCGAACTTCTCGGGCTCCGAAAATTGCGCCGGATCGCGATTCGCCGCCGCCAACACAACGAAGCACAGGGTTCCCGCGGGAATACTCGTACCTCCGATACTCACAGCCTCCGTGCTGATTCGCGTGGTCGACTGGACTGGACCGTCGAACCGCAGGATTTCCTCGATCGCGCGCGGCATCAGTGCGGGATCGCGGCGCAGCAGATTCATCTGCTCGGGGTTTCGCGACAGAGCGAGCATTCCATTGCCAATCAGATTAGTGGTGGTCTCGTTACCCGCCAGGAGCAGAAGAACGACGAATGCGAGCAGCTCTTCCGCGGTCAGCGCTTCGCTATCTTGATGAGCGGCGACAAGAGCGCTCACCAAATCGGAACCGGGACGGGCTCGCCGCTTCTCAATTTCGATTGAGAAGTAGGCGCGCAGTTCATCGCCCGCAGCTTTGACCTCGGGCGGTATCGGCTGTCCTGGGAG
Source organism: Candidatus Binataceae bacterium (assembly GCA_030041155.1). GTDB lineage: Bacteria > Desulfobacterota > Binatia > Binatales > Binataceae > JBARDN01. The sequence goes on from JASHOJ010000078.1 coordinate 43,108, forward strand.
TGCGTTCCCGCCGCCGATAACGACGTCCGACCAGTGTTTGAACCGCGCATATTCCGCAGGGGGCACACCGAGCATCTCCGCTATCACCATGACCGGCAGAGCGTTCGCCAAATCGCTCATGACTTCGAGCTCGCCCTTGCGCGCGGCACTATCCAGAAGTTCAGTCGCGATTGCGCGAATCCTGGGTTCGAGATCGCGAATCCGGCGCGGCGTGAAATCGCGCGCGACCAACCGTCTGAGTCGCGTGTGGACCGGGGGATCCGAATCGAGCATCGTCGGCGCTCCCCGAAACACCCCTTCATTGCGAACTTCGGGTGTGATCGGATCAACGCTGGAAAAGCGCTGCTGATCTTTCAGAACCGCGCATACGTCCGCATACCGGGCAATCAGGGCGGCAGATCCGAAGAGTTCGATAATCTTCGGGGGACCATTCAGAATAGGGCCATAATGTGGATACGGGTTTGCTCGGAATTCAGGATCCCAGGGATTGAAGTAGATCTGCGATTCGCTCATTTCGACCCCTCCAGGAAAAATCTGTTCGCCCGCTTTTGCCCGCTTTTTCTGTTGCGCAGCGCTCATTCGCTGCGAGCAACGGAGATGCCAGTATCAAACCATCGCAAACTCGCTGAATAATCAGTTGCTGCATACTCCTGCATGCAGTCCTTCAACTGCACTGATCGGTAGCGTGAGGTCAAACAGGCGGAACGCGAGAAGACACTTAAGCGGAATTATCATTTACTAATGCAGCTCGGCACTCGTATTCTGATCTTAACAATCGGGCGCGAAGTCTCGGTGTGCCGCCAGCGTCGCCGGCGAGAGTAGCTATTACACCACCACTAGGCTTTGGCCAGTTCCTAATAGATATAAACGAGTGTTAATTCTCCTAATACAGCTTTTATATGCTATATTTTCTGCCTCCGTGGCTTCTTTCCTGCCGCTGAACCTCTGATGAAGGAGAAACCCTTGTGGATCGTAGCCGGATAGCCGTCATCGGCGGCGGGCTGGGTGGGATTCTGACCGCTTATTTCATTGAAGCGCGAACCAAAGTTGCCTGTGATATTACTGTTTTCGAGGCGACCCATCGCCTCGGCGGGAAAATAGTTACCCGGCAGTTCGATTTCGCGCCCGTCAGCTACGAAGCGGGAGTCGCCGAGCTTTATGACTACTCCCAGTTGGGTCCCGACCCATTGCGGCAACTAATTGCGGATCTCGGTCTTTCGACTCTGCCTATCGAGGGTCAAACAGTTGTTCAGGACGGCCGAATCCTGAGATCACCAGCCGACCTTGGCCGCGAATTCGGAGACTTGGCCGAGGGAGCGCTTGCGCGATTCGATGCGAGGGCTAAAGCCGCGATCAGCCCTTCGGTGTACTACGAATCCGATTGGACATCCGGCACCCATAGTTCCCTAGCCTACCGCACGTTCCGCGACCTGCTGGAAAGCATCGACAACCAGGCGGCGCGCCGATATCTCGACATAATGATCCATAGCGATCTGGCCACGGAGCCGCATCTGACCAGCGCGATCTACGGTTTGCAGAACTATCTGATGAACGATCCCAACTACATGCGTCTTTATACGATCGAAGGAGGTATTGAGCAGTTGCCTTTGGAACTTGCCAGGCGTATCCGGGCGCAAGTTCGTTTGGAACATTGTGTAACCCGGATAGAAAAGACCAGCGAAGGTAACTATCGGACCTTGGCACGAAATAACGGAAGGCTCATTCAGGATGAGTTCGACTACATAGTCGTGGCTTTGCCGAACAATTGGCTAACGTCGATCTCCTGGGGAGATGACAAGCTTAGCAGCGCGATACATGAACATCATGTGTACTACGACTATCCCGCTCACTATCTACGGGTGAGTATCTTATTCAGCGAACCTTTCTGGCGTGAACAGCTCGCCGGGTCCTATTTCATGCTCGACGCGTTCGGCGGTTGCTGTGTCTATGATGAAAGCTATCGAAATCACGCTTCGAAATACGGCGCGCTTGGATGGCTGCTAGCCGGCGATGCGGCGATGTCGATGGGGAACCTCGACGACCAAGCACTAATAAAAGCAGTGCTGGATTCACTTCCAGCATCGCTGGCGCATGGTCGGGCGCGCTATCTGGAGGGCCGCGTTCACCGCTGGGTGGGCGCGGTAAACGGAATGCCGGGCGGACGCCCGCCGCGCGATCCGGATTCACGTCATCAGCCTGAGCCCGAGGAGCATCAGGATGTGCTGCTGGTCGGTGATTATCTGTTCGATTCGACCATTAATGGCGTGCTGGACTCCGCCGATCTCGTCTCGGATTGGATAGTTGAGTGCGTGCAGGAAGACGCCGAGCAACTAACGCTCTCAGATCAGTCGCAGCTTACGGTGAATGGACGCGCAAACGGTCTCGCCTATGAGGCGAACGGTAATGGCGCTAACAGAAACAGCGGTTGCACCAGTGAGAACGGCTTTGACCGGCACGACGAACGTGACCCGGCGGCCTTCTCTGAGGCACGCGATCTTTCCAAGCGGCTTCCATCAGGATGACTCATGAACGAGCCGACCGTCATGGTTGCTGATCGCGCGGCCGTGGAGAGAGGCGGCCCAGCGCTCGACGTGTGTCAGGTCCGGTTTGTTGCGGATGCTCCTCCGAACGCGATCGTGCTGCGGCGCTACCTTCAACCGCGTCTGTGCTTCGCGGTTGAAACCGCGCTCGACTCGCAAAATCTTCCGGCGCAGAGCCAGGAGCCTGAGCCGACAGACAATCTGACGGTTATCCTGATTCCCGCGTCCGAGGCAAAGGGATCGGCTAAGGAACTAGCCGAGAGATGGATGACACGTCCGCCGCGCGCCGAGGCGGTTGCCACCGTTGAGGTGAACCACAGGTCAAATCGAATACAATGGCGTCCCGGCCGCGCGCTCGTCCAGGGACCACCGGAGGGGTTCCCGTCGGCGCTGGCAGCTCTGGCGGATTTCGCGTTCTACGAAGGCGAGCTGCGTCAGCTGGAAGATGATCTCGCCAGCCGCGAGGTACAGGCTCAGGCAGACGCGCTCCGGGCGCATCGGATTCGGCTTCGCGATCGAAAGCATTGGAGTCGATTTGGAGAGTCAATCGAGCAGTTCTATCGTATGAGGCTCAACTACGCGCGGCTGCAACCGCATCTTGCCAGCGCGTCGCGCGCGCTTGGGCCGGATGCGCGTTCGATAATGAAGCGCTTGCTGCGCGAGGCTGATATGGACACCAGGCTGGAAGCGCTCTCCAACCGGCTCGAGGTTTGCGAAGATCTGTACGAGGGCGCTAACGACAGAGTTTCCGATTTTAGATGGTACGTCGCGAGTCAGTGGCTGGAGGTTACCATTATCGTGTTGCTGCTGATCGAAATCGCGATACTGGCCACTGAGTTCTATTCTCGACACGCGCATTAGCTGTTTCTCTCCACTCCGCACGCGGTCCGATACGCGGGAGGTCAGCGGTTGTGCCACGCGGCAGGCTTAAGATTTCGGCGATCGATCTCGTCGCTGCCTGCGCGCTGATGCTTTTTGTCCAGGTAACCAAAGCGGCGGCAACCGGCCAACTCCCGCTTATTTCCGAAGATCCGAGCAGCCCCTGCGCCCAAACCCTCAACACGGACGTGGCCTACTCGCTCGACCTTGTCGGTCCCGGGCGCGATCAGCTTGGACGGCAACAATTCAGAAGCCACGTCGATATGTCCGCGCCTATCGTGCAGCTCAACTACGGCATCACGGGCCGTGTGCAAGCCCGGGTTGAGAGCGAGAACGCGGTTACCACCGTGGCTCCGGACAACGGCGGGCTTGCGACTGGAATCGGCGATACGACAGTTGGACTCAAGTACCGCTTCATGGATCAGAGCGGCGGGTACGAGTTCAGCGATGCCTGCGATCCTCATCAGAGCGACGCGGGCTTTGGTCTGGTCGGGCCGGTCTCACTCTCGATTTTTCCGCAGTTTACGTTCCCTTCAGGCTCCGAAAGGCAAGGACTGGGCGCGGGTGAGTATGAAGTGGAGTTCCCGCTTGATGTCGCCTGGGAGATCGGAAATTGGTACCTGGTCGGAGAAGGCGATTTTATCTGGAACTATCACGACCGAACGTCGCCAAACGAATTCGATTTTGGTATCGCGGCGTACTACTCAATAACCGACAACCTGGACCTTCTCGGCGAGCAGCGGGTGGATATTGAGACTGCGGACCGCGGACCAACCGTCTGGCTGATGAATCTGGGCGCTTCGTATCAATGGACCGATCGCCTCGGCATCTTCGGCTCGGTAGGAACCAGCGTTGGCGCAACATCGACCGTTGCGGCTTCATATGTGATGACGATCGTTGGGGTTGTGATCACCGAACCAGTCCCGTGGTAGCGCTCCCATTCGGCTCGCGCGAGGCATGCGTTCGGGTTGACGCGCGGATGAATCGCGGCCTTTAATGCGCTCATGACCGGAATCGTTTCATATGGCTCATACATTCCTTACCGGCGTCTGAAGCGTGCCGCGATCTCTCAGGTGCTCGGCGTCGCAGCCTCCAAGGGCGAGCGCTCGGTCGCAAGCTTTGATGAGGACTCGGCATCGATGGCGGTTGAGGCGGTGCGATCGGCGCTGAAGGCTGCGCCCGCCGCCACCTTCGGCACCCTCCTGTTCGCGACGACAACCCCGCCCTATGGCGAGAAGCTCAATGCGGCTATCGTCGCCGCGGCGACGCGGATGCCGCGAAATCTGCGCGCGCTGGATCTGACCGGCTCGGTGCGCGCCGGAATCTCCGCCATCCTGCAGGGCGTCGACGCGGCAGCGAACTCGAATTTGTGCGCCGTCGTCGCGATAAGTGATGCCCGCCTCGGCGCGCCTGAGGGCAAAGCCGAGCAGCAGAACGGCGATGGCGCCGTCGCTTTCGTGCTCGGGACCGAAGGGGTAATTGCCGAGATCGAGGCTTCCGCTTCTCTGACGCGCGAATTCATGGATACCTGGCGCGCCCCAGGCGAGCGATTCGCACATTCGTGGGAAGAACGCTTCACGATAACCCAGGCGTATTCGCCCTTGCTCGGCAAGGCTATCCAGGACGTTCTTGCCAAAGCCAAGCTGACGCCGGGCGACCTCGCCAGAGTCGTAATTGATTCGCCCAACCCCCGTGCGGTTGACGAGATAGCCCGTTCGATGAAGCTGGACCCTGCGAAGCTCGCTGACAATTTCGCCGTGACTATCGGTCAGACCGGCGCAGCCCACGCCGGTCTGATGCTTGCGGGCGTAATGCCTACGCTAAAGCCGGGCGATCGCGTGCTGGTTGCCGCAGTGGCCGACGGAGCTGACGCGATGGTGCTGCGCGCAACACCGGCGATTGCCAGCTTCAAGCCGGCGAAATCCGTCGGCAGACAGATTGAATCCAAGGGCGACGTCAGCTACGGCAACTATCTGAAATGGCGGGAGATTCTTCCGACCGAACCGCCTCGCCGCCCCGATCCGGATCGTCCCGCCGGACCGCCGATGCTCCGCTCGCAATCGTGGAAATTCGGGTTCGTAGGTTCCAAATGTACCGCCTGCGGCACTCCGCAGCTTCCGCCACAGCGGGTATGCGTCCATTGTCGCGCGTTCGACAATATGGAGCCGTACGAGTTCGCCGACCGCTCAGCAAAAATAGCCACTTACGCAATCGATCGCCTCGCATACTCGCTTAATCCCCCCACGATCAATGTTGTGATAGACTTTGAGGGCGGTGGCCGCTTTCTGTCCGAGATGACCGACTGCGAACCGGAAAAGGTCGCAATCGGCGATGAGGTTGAAATGACCTTTCGCCGCCTCTTTACTGCCGACGGCGTTCATAATTATTTCTGGAAAGCACGGCCCAAGCGCTAGACCCTCAGGAGGGACTTCATGGCAAGCAGAGGAATAAAGGATCGCGTCGCGATTATCGGCATGGGATGCACCAAGTTCGGAGAGCATTGGGACAAAGGTCCCGAAGATCTCCTCTGCGAAGCCGCTTATGAGGCGTATGCCTCCGCAGGCGTGCAACCCGACGACATCGATGCGTATTGGCTCGGGACGATGGGCTCTGGCGTGTCGGGGCTGCTTCTCTCGGAACCGCTCAAGATCCAGTACAAGCCCGTCACCCGAGTCGAGAATATGTGCGCGACTGGTTCCGAGGCGATGCGCCAGGCGTGTTATGCGGTCGCTTCCGGCGCCTTCGACATCGTGATGGCGATCGGGGTCGAGAAGCTTAAAGATTCCGGATACTCGGGTCTGGTCGGCAACGCGCCGCCCAACGACGGCACCGAAGGCAACATGACCGCGCCGGCATCTTTCTCGCTGCTCGCGCCCGCGTACTTCAAGAAGTACGGACTCGATCCCGACAAGGGAAAGGATGTTCTCTCGCGCATCGCGTGGAAAAATCACCGCAACGGCGCACGTAATCCGAAGGCTCAATTCCAGAAAGAGGTCCCGATCGAGACCATCAAGAATTCGCCTAAAATAGCCGATCCGCTCGGAATAATGGATTGCTCCGGCGTCTCAGATGGCTCGGCGGCAGCAATAATCGTTCGAGCCGAAGACGCGCACAAATACTGCAAGAAACCCATTTACATCAAGGCGCTGTCGTTCGTCGCCGGACCGGCCGAGGGTCCGCTTTCGTCCGACTATGATTTCACCACCTTCCGCGAAGTGGTTGCGTCGGCCAAGGACGCGTACTCGCAAGCCGGGATCACGGACGCGCGAGCACAGGTCAGCATGGCCGAGGTTCACGACTGCTTTACTCCGACCGAGTTGGTGCTCTACGAGGATCTGGGGTTCAGCAAGCGCGGTACCGCGTGGCAAGACGTACTCGACGGTTATTTCGATCTCGAAGGCAAGCTGCCGGTCAATCCTGACGGCGGGTTAAAGTCGTTCGGGCATCCGATCGGAGCGTCGGGCCTGCGGATGATGTACGAGATGTGGTTGCAGTTCCGTGGCGAAGCAGGACCGCGCCAGATAAAGGATCCAAAGATCGGGCTGACTCACAATCTCGGCGGAGCGCCAGGCAGATGCGTCAGCTTTGTGTCAGTGGTCGGCAAGAATCTCGGCTGACCGCTTTTCAACCGTTTGTGAGCTACAGGGCGATCCTACTCGGATCGCCCTTTTTTTTGGTTCGCCACATGTAGCTTCTACCAGACAGTCCCCGCGTCGAGCATAATCGCGACCGGCACTCATCCCAGTTCGATCCTGATTGCGATCGGTTCGCTTCCGAAGCAGTTTGCAGAATCGCGATGAATCGGTTGGACGGGTTCTCCTGGACCGCGACCTCTCCCTAGAATCTTCTGGCCGAGATTCGCGGCTGAAATTGAACTTGTCGCGCGTCTTGACATCCGGCGCAGCGTTCGCGATCCAGCCGGCGCGGCGGCGAGAGTTGATACGCCAACGTGCCGCTTAAGGATTAGCGCCGCCGCGCTGAACGAAGATGCTGCCTTTGGGGCCTGTCCGCACGCAATTAACGTCGGTGCGAACGAACTCCGGTGTACAGATCGGCTCATCAATAGCCGGACACTTGTACAGATTTGCTTCGAGCTGCTGGCACTTATCAAGCCTCAAGTTCACCGCCACGGGTGAGGAGGTTGGCTGGTCCGCGCCCTGTGACCAGCACCCTCCGAGCGCAAACATCCCGATCGATGCGAATACGGCTGCTCCAAGCAGTAGGCGCCGCTTGAGATCATTCGCGATTACCATTTTTCGTCCCCTCATCGAGTTCTCCTCCCATTCTGTCTCAGGCTGCTATCCGCGTGTCTCACAGCATTTGCGACCGACGCGATTCCGCCAAAGATAGTGCTTCCGGGGCGATAACCGCAACCCAGTCTGGCCGCCAGACCCTGTGCCCCGAACGCGGGTTGCAGACGGCAGCATCGGATCTGAAGCGACTGGATCAACCAGGAGTCAAGCGCGCGTTCGTTATCTTCAATAACTGCTGTCAGAACTTCGCTGTGATAAAACGCGGCAGCCATGGCCGCTATCTTGCGGAATCGATAAGCGCGAACAGCGTCTACCCAGAGCTTGACGAACCGCCAGTATCTCTGAGTTGATCGCGATTGGCTTCGTAAACCAGTGCGCATGGGATGTTCAATGATACTTGAGGGTAAAGTTGCACTGATAAGCGGTGTCGGGCCGCGCCGCCTAGATTCTGTTTGCCAGGGAAGGTGCGAAAATCCTTGGCTGCGATAGTGGTCGACGGCGGCATCACCGCGCACTAGGCTTGGGAATCGGGATTCGTCCGCTCAAAACGGAGGATCTGCCCGGGAGATTTGCGAATGAAATTTCACTGGTTCGCTGAAGTTACCTATCCGCATCTGCCGCAGGATTTCCGGGAAAGTTATCCGTCCGCATGGGTCACGCCCCCGGCTCATCTGATCGATCCAGTTAAGATGGGAGAGACCTATCGGATGTTCATCCGCCTGATGCAGCTCGCGGATAAGGTTGGGTTCGACGGACTTACCGTGAATGAGCATCATCAGACGCCGCTGGCGGTAACACCGTCACCCAATCTGCTCGCGGCGAGCCTCGCCTCGACCACCAGCAACGCCGCGATAACGATCGTTGGCAACTCGCTCGCGCTCTACAATCCGCCGACCCGAATCGCGGAGGAATACGCGTATATCGATTGTCTCTCGGGCGGCCGGCTGACCGCTGGATTCGTGCTCGGCACTCCGATGGACTCCACTTTCTCCTATGGGATGCCGCCGGTTGAGATGCGCGAACGATTCGAGGAGGCGCGCCAGCTCATTCTGCGCGCGTGGAACGAACCGGAGCCGTTCGCGTTCAACGGCAAATACAATCAGCTTCGATACATCAACATCTGGCCGCGTCCGATCCAGAAACGCCTGCCCATATGGGTGCCGGGCGGCGGTGGCAGTGTCGAGACGTGGGACATGGTGATCGACCATGATTATTGCTACGGCCACCTCTCCTTTTCGGGACTCTATTCTTCCAAGCCGCTGGTTGACGCGTTCTGGGAATATGTGGCGAAGCGCGGCGGCACCATGAATCCTCATCGGATGGCGTTTACGCAGGTCGTGTGCCTGGCGAATACCGACGCCGAAGCTGAAAAGCAGTATTACGAGGCGGTCAGATACTTTCATCGCAACGCGGCGCCCTCGGCGGGCTTTCTCAACCCGCCCGGCTACACGACCCTGCGCTCCATAAAAGCGATGGGCGAGATGCAGAAGATCGGGCGGACAAAACTCACGCCTGAAGATCGAATTCGCGCCGGCAAGGGCGAGATGAGCTTCTGGGAATACGATGAAAAGGGCTACATTATCGCCGGCACTCCCGCCCGAGTTCGCCAGCGGCTGCGCGAGTTGATCAAGGATCTGCGGGTGGGGCAGCTAATCGCAACGCCGCACGTCGGCAATCTGCCCGAGGAAATGGGAGCCGAGAACACCCGCCTGTTCGGATACGAGGTAGCACCCTACTTGCGGGATCTATGGGCCGACGAACCCGATCACTGGACTCCGGCCGCAAGTCAAAAGCTGGTCGCCGCCAATGCTCCCAGGCAAGGAGCCGGAAACGGACGCGAGTCCGCATCACAGACTCAAGCCCGTTGAATTTGGCGGGTTGCTTGTCGCGCGGGCGCTGACCCGAGCATGGCACTGACCACGGAGGAAAGCATGAGCTCTGGACCTTTCTCCGACATTCTGGTCGTGGATCTAACCCATATTCTGTCCGGACCGTATTGCACGATGTATCTTGCGGAGCTCGGCGCGCGAGTGATCAAGGTCGAGCACGCTGGCCACGGCGACGATACCCGCGCCTTCTCGCCCAAGCACGAGGGCATGTCGATCTTCTTCGCGTCGGTCAATCGGGGCAAAGAATCGATCGCGCTCGATTTCGAGCAGCCCAACGATCGCGCGCTGCTGCTAGAGATGATTCGCCGCGCCGACGTGCTGGTTGAAAACCTCCGCTTTGCAACTATCGAGCATCTGGGCCTCGACTATCAGCAGTTGCGGACAATCAACCCGCGCCTCATCTATGCGGCTATTTCCGGGTTCGGCCAGAGCGGACCGATGAACAACCGGCCCGCCTACGATCCTATCATTCAGGCGACGGGCGGTTTGATGAGCCTGAACGGCCAGCCCAATGATCCGCCGACCAAGGTCGGAGTTTCGGTGGTTGATTACATCAGCGGACTGTTCTGCCTGGCCGGAATCGAGGCAGCGCTCTATCAGCGCGAGCGGACGAATAAAGGAACCCGCATCGATATCGCGATGCTCGACGCGCAGGTCGCGATGTTGGAAGCCGCTCTGAATAACGCGCTCAACGGCGAACCTGCCATCACGAGGGTCGGCAGCCGCCATCCGGTGGTGACCCCATCGGATTTGTTCGACACCGCCGACCGGCCGATCTATCTCATCGGCGCAAACGATGAGATGTTTGCGCGCCTGTGCAACGCGATTGGCCGTCCCGAGCTCAAAAGCGATCCGCGCTTTACGACCACCGCCAGCCGCACCGTGAACGAGCGCGCTCTCAAAACCGAGATCCAGAATGCGCTGAGCGCGCGGCCGGCTGCCGAATGGATCGGAATCTTGAACGATGCTCTGATACCTTGCAGTCTGGTCAATTCAGTCGAGGAGATGACCCAGCTTCCTCAGATTTCCGAGCGCAACATGATCGTGAGCGCCGGCGGCATCCGCATGGCCGGCAATCCAATTAAGATGATCAATCTGCCCGACAACCCCACTCGGTCCGCCGCCCCAGCACTTGACGCCGACGGCGATCGCATCCGCGCCGAGTTCCTTCCAAAGAAGAGTTGACAAATATCGACGTGCGGATTTCCATGAATTTTCCATTTGCGCAGTGAGATGCCCCGATGAACCAGATCCATACCGAACGCGAGCAGCGCTTCATCGATCTTGCCGCCACTCTTGCAGACGATTTCGCAACCCGCGCCGCGGTTCACGATCGCGACGCTTCGTTCCCGCACGAGAACTATGCGCGGATGAAGGATAGCGGTTACACCGTCCTCACTATCCCCGATAAATTCGGCGGCATGGACGCGACGCTCCTTGAGCGAATCAAGGCGCAGGAGCGGCTGGCCCAGGGATGCGGCGCAACGGCGCTCGCGATCAACATGCATTTCAATACAATAGGCTTGTTGTGCGACTTGTATCGCAAGTTCAAGGCGCCCAATGTCGAGGAGAAGCTCTATCGGATCGTCAAAGATCGCCTGATTTGCGCCGGATCTGGATCGGAACCGGACAATGCCGTGATTAATCTGCGGCCGCGCACCGTCGCGCGCCGGGTCGATGGCGGATGGATCGTTAACGGACGCAAGATTTTCGGCACCCAGAGCATCGCGGCTGATTTGTTTTTCTTCGAAGCGCTGTGGGAGGACGCTCCCGAGCGCGCAACGATCATCACCTGCTTCATCGCGCCGCGCGAAACGCCTGGACTCTCGTTCAAGGACGATTGGGACGTAATGGGGATGCGATCGACGCAGTCGCGCAGCTCGGAGCTGAAGGATGCTTTCGTGCCGGAGTCCGATGTTGTGTTGGAGCGTCCGGTTTCGCGCAGCGGACGCGTGACTAAGGTGTTTGCCAAGGCGCCATTCGCAATCGGTGCGCCATACATCGGCATCGCGGTCGCGGCGCGCAATTTCACGGTCGATTTCATGCGCGATCGCAGGCGCTATCCGCTGAAACACCCGATGAGCCATCTGCCGAGCGTGTATAACAAGGTCGGCGAGATGGATTTGCTGATTGAAGGCGCACGCGCCGCGATGTGGAAGGCGGCCGCGGAGGTCGATCGCGACGATCCGATAAGCTGGTCGCGCAAAGCGGTCGCCGCTCGGATGATCGCGGTTGAAAATTCAGTTCGGGTGGTGGATCTGGCGCTGCGCGCGGTCGGCGGCGCATCGTATTTCCGGCGTCTGCCGCTGGAGCGTCTGTTTCGCGACGTGCGCGCCGGCCTTTATCATCCCCTGGACAGCGATGAGAGCCTTGAGTTTCTCGGCCGCAGCGCCTTCGGACTGACCGAAGTGCTGGGCTCCTCCGAAGAAAGTTGATCCAGGAAGTCCGAGCGGCGGCGCCGATGCGCGCGCGTCGCTTTCTCACCATTCCGGTCCGGTACCGCTGAGACTCGGCATCCCGGTGTGCGCCCATAATCCGCCGTCCGCGACCACGTATGCTCCGGTCACGAACGATGCTTCGTCTGAGGCTAAGAACAACACCACATTGGCGATTTCCTGAGGCTCGCCAAGCCGGCCCATCGGAATCGCCTCACGCACTCGGCCGACAATTTCCGGCCGCGCCTTTTCCATGCGCAAGAGTGGCGGCGTTCCGATCGGCCCCGGACAAACCGCGTTGCATCGAATTCCCTTGCGCGCGTATTCGATTCCGGTCACGCGAGTCAGGTTCACGACGCCGGCCTTGATAGCGTTGTACGCTCCCAACCCGTAATCGCCGGCAAGCCCCGAAACCGAGGCGGTATTGACGATCGCGCCGTATTTCCGAGGCAGCATCGCGCCGATCGCGCATTTGGTCGCATACCAGTACGCGGTGAGACCCACATCGAGCGTCTTCTGCCAGCCTTCGAGCGTCAGATCGCCGACATGCCCCGCCGTCGTGAACACGGCATTGTTGTGCAGAATGTCGAGGCGGCCGAAATGGCTGGTCGCAAACCCGATCATTGCCTCAACTTCGCGCGGATTGCCGACATCGGCACGATAAAATTCCGCGGTGCCGCTCCGACCGCGAATCTCCGAAACAACGCGGCTGCCACCCTTCTCATCAAGGTCGACCACGACCACTGCCGCCCCCTCGCGTGCGAATGTCTTTGCGGTAGCCTCGCCGATACCCGATCCCGACCCGGTGATAAGCGCAACTTTGTTTTCCAGCCGCATCGCGCCTGACCGATCGGCCCGAGCCGTGTATTAGATGCTTATCCCATACAGTTCGGCGCAATTATCGTGCAGCACGTAGTCCTTCTCCCGGTCGCTGAGTCCGGTGGTGTGCTTGCTCAGGATTTCCTGCGACCACGGCCACGTCGAATCGCTATGCGGGAAGTCATTCGCCCACATCAGCCGGCGAATATTGCACATATCCTTCATCTGGAACGCGACCCAGTCATCCTGAAAAGTCGTGTAGATGTTCTCGCGAAAATATTCGCTCGGCATTTTCGAGAGCGCTCCGGCCGGAAGCCAATAGCGATGCCGGTCGTACGCATGATCCATCCGGTACATGTAGTGCGGCACCCAGCCCGCATCCGCTTCCACGCATACGACTCTGAGTTTCGGATGGCGCTCGAAGACTCCGCCCAGAATGAACGTGCCCATGATGTCCTGGCATCCGCGGATGATCGACAGGAAGCTGTTGAGCTTCGGTCCGCGAGTCCGGAAGTTATCCTGAGAACTGGTCAGAATATGGAAACTGAGCGGCATGCCGAGATCGATGGCAGCCTCATAAAACGGATCATACGCGGTGCTGTCATAGTCCTCGACCGCGGGATTTCCCGGCATCATCACTCCACTCAGTCCGAGCTCCTTCATCTTGCGCAGGTCGGCGATACCCTCCTCGACCGATCGCATCGCGGTCTGACCGACGCCGATCAGGCGATCAGGATGTGTGCCGCAGTACTCCGCGATCCACAAGTTGTAGGCGTCGAAACAGGCTTTCTTGTAATCGAAATCGCGATGGTTACAAAGAATCATCCCGACGGTTGGATAGATGACCTCGGCGGAGACGCCGTCGCGGTCCTGATCGGCGAGTCGCGCGTTGGGATCCCATCCGCCGCGATGCATGTCCTCGAATTTCGCGCCGAAGATTCGCAGCTTCTCGGCGTCGAGCCCGGCGGCAGCGGCAAGGCCAATTGTCACCGGTCGGGGAAAATCCTTGACCATGAAAACGTCGCCGAGCTTCTCGTCGCGCACCAGGTGGGGCGCGCTATCCTTGTACTTGTGGTCGATCCGGTCCACGTAGGTGCCGGCCGGCTCAGTGACATGCGAATCGGCTGAGATAATTGTCTTTTTCATTTTTGATCCTCGACTGTTGCGCCTAAGACGTTTGCCGGGAATTTCAATATACAACCGCTCATAGCCGATCCGCGAGCGATTTCAAACCCGCCCGCGTCACCCGTATCGGTCCAGAATATGCGAATCCGGCCACCCGCCATCCCGAAACACGCTGGATCGCTTGCGGGCGAAAATTGCGCCTGCCTGACGGCTTGAACGAAACGCGCCAGAGCGCTTTTAGGCCACCGACCCGTGTATACTTTTACCCATAAAAAGCGTTGCAACGCTTTCTGGGGCATTTCTGACCCCTTGGCGGGCCATCCCCGACTCGGTTGCCAACCGTAAAACCCGGTTCTCGGACCATCGGGATTCCCGAGCACCGGAAATGCGGCGTTTGTCCGACTGTATCGATTGTGGAATAAGGGGGATCATAGAGCGTGAACGATGAGCTCACTTCCAAGGTTAGAGCCCACGCGACGCCGCATCGCGCTTGCGCCTGCACGCGCTGAGGGCACGGAGGATTCATGTACGACATAATCGTTCGCAATGGCAGCGTGATTGACGGTTCGGGAATGCCGCGTTTTCGCGCCGACGTCGGTATCGCGAATGGAAAGATCGCCGCGATCGGAAAAATCCGCGATTCCGCGCGCGAAACTATCGATGCCGAGGGGCATATCGTTTCGCCCGGAATTGTCGATGCCCACACCCATATGGATGCCCAGGTGTTCTGGGACCCGATCGGCACCTGCTCCTGCTGGCACGGCATCACGTCCGTGGTGATGGGCAACTGCGGCTTCTCGCTCGCGCCATGCGCCGAGAAGGACAAGCTCCTGGTGATGCGAAATCTCGAGCGCGCGGAAGATATCGCGCCCGAAGCGATGGAAGCCGGCATCAAATGGAGTTGGGAAACCTTCCCGCAATACCTCGACGCGGTCGAGCGCACTCCCAAGGGCATCAACTACGCCGCCTACATGGGGCACTCGGCATTGCGCACCTATGTGATGGGCGAGCGCGCGTTCGACAGCGAGGCCAATTCCGAAGACCTGTCGGCGATGAAGCGCGAGGTGCGCGCGGCGGTTCGCGCCGGCGCGATCGGCTTCACCACATCGCGCACCCGCAACCATCAGACTCCCGATGGGCATCCGGTTGCGAGCCGCCTCGCGAATTGGGACGAAGTTCGGCAACTTGTCGGCGTGATGGGTGAGGAAGGCGCGGGCGTGTTCGAGATCGCGGGCGAGGATACCGGGATGAATCCCGACAATATCAAGGATTATCTCGGCCGCCTGAAAGCGCTGGCGGTGGATACTGGAGTTCCCGTCACGTTCGGGATGTTCGGCTCTCGGCGCGCGCCTGACTACTGGCGTCCGTTCTTCAAGCTCGCCGACGAGACCGCGGCTGCCGGTGGCCGCATGTTTATCCAGGTTCACAGCCGGTCGCTGAACCTGGTGCTATCGTTCGAGACTGTAACGCCGTTTGATCGGATGCCGGTGTGGCGCGAGGTTCGCAAGCTGCCGCTTGCCGAGCAGGAGGCGGCGATGCGAAATCCTGAAACGCGCCGCGCGATGGTTCAGGCGACCCGCGAGAACGACGCGCGTAATCGAGAGGCGGTCGGCGCCGAGCCGCGCGGCGTGAATTTCAGATATTTGTACCTGATGGATAAAGCGACGCCGCCGTGGCGCTCGATCGAGGAGATTGCGGCGGAAGCCGGCAAGGATCCGGTCGATGCTTTTATCGATCTCGCGCTGGCGAAGAATCTCAAGCAGTTCTTCCTGCAGCCGCTCGCCAACGAGAATCAGGATCACGTGCTCGAGATGATGCGGCATCAGCGATCGGTGGTGACCTTCTCCGATTCGGGCGCGCATGTCTCCCAGATCATGGATTCGTCGCTACAGACGCACGTACTGAGTCACTGGGTGCGCGACAAGCAGGCGTTCTCGCTTGAAGAGGCGATCCGGCTGCTGACTCTGGTGCCCGCGTCATATTGGGGATTGAAGAATCGCGGAATGCTGCGCGAGGGGTGGGCCGCGGACGTGATCATCTTTGATGGGGACAAAATCGCGCCGATGCTGCCGGTGCTCGATCACGATCTTCCCGCCGGCGCGCGGCGCCTGAAGCAGAAAGCGACCGGACTTAAAACCACCATCGTCAATGGCGAAGTGCTGCTTCGCGATAACGAACACACGGGCGCGCTGCCAGGTAAATTGTTGCGTGGCCCGCTCGCTGCCACACGCGCCTGACGAATTTTCAACTACGAGCATGAACGGCCGGCCGGGATTGTTCCCGGCCGGCTTTTTCGTGCTATCGATGCAATGAGGCTATGGCTCGGAAAGGACGACTCACATGAGTAACCGCATGATCTCCGTTGGCACCAGCGCCGGTCAGATCGAAGGCGAATGCGATCCGAAATTCGAGGGCGTTCTGCACGCTTTCGTTGAGAATTTCGAGCGGCGCGACGAACTGGGTGCAAGCGTCTGCATCTCAATTGAAGGGCGTCCCGTGGTCGATTTGTGGGGCGGCAAAGTAACGGAGAGCGGCGCGCCGTGGAAGCGTGACACCGTGTCAATCGTGTTTTCCGCTACTAAGGGTGCAACCGCGCTCTGCGCGCATATGGCCGCGGATCGCGGGCTGCTCGACTTCGATGCCCCCGTCACGCGCTATTGGCCCGAGTTCGGACAGGCGGGAAAGGAAGGCGCGCTCACCTCGATGATACTCGATCACTCGGTCGGAGTGCCTCATCTGCGCGAACCGCTCAAGAACGGCGCGTTCTATGACTACGATCACATGATCGGTCTTATTGAGCGCGAGCGTCCGTTCTGGGAGCCCGGCACGCGCAACGGCTATCACGGTATCACGCTCGCGTGGACAGCCGGCGAGTTGGTACATCGCACGAGCGGAAAGCGGCTCGGCGAGTTTTTTCGCGATGAGGTCGCGAAACCGCTCGGAATCGATTTCTGGATCGGGCTGCCAGAGGCAATCGAATCGCGCGTCGCGCCGATGATCTTTCCTCCAGTGACCGACGATGTTCGCAACAGCCGTATCTCGCAGGCCGCTGCGCGCGAAAAGGATTCCGCGACTCACTATTTCATCTTCAACATGGGCGGCTTCAATCCCAACTCGCGCGAGGCGCATGCCGCCGAGATAGGATCGGCCAATGGCATCTCGAATGCGCGCGGACTCGCTGGAGTCTACGCGCCGCTCGCCAATGGCGGAGAGCTGGGCGGCGTACGGCTGGTGAGTCGCGACGCACTGGTGCGGATGAGTCTATGCTCGGTCGCAACGCACGAGGACGTAACGCTCAGAATTCCGACCCGCTTTTCGCTTGGCTTCATGAAAGCGATGGATAATCGGCGGCTCGAAAACGCAAAACATTGCTCGCTCTTAATCTCCGACTCCGCATTCGGGCATGTCGGCGCGGGCGGCTCGATTGGCTTCGCGGATCCGGCATGCCGCATGAGCTTCGGTTATTCGATGAACCGGATGGGCTTCGGAATCCTGATGAACGATCGGGGTCAGTCCTTGATCGATGCGGCTTATCGCGCGATCGGCTACCGTTCTGACGCGGGCGGCGTGTGGGCGAATTAGATTAAGAGTCCGAGATCAGCCGCACTAGCAGGCCTCCTCGCAGGCAAGTGAACCGGAGACATTAAAGATGATAACGCTGCCAAGCCGCGTTGAATTTCTTTCCGACGAATGGCTCGACGAGGCACGCGGATTTCTCGAACGGGAATGCAGGAACCGCAAGGACCAACTCGCGGGAAGTGCTTTCTCGCTAAGCGAGCGATTCACCTCCGCTCCGCCGCATCTCAAGCTGGAATCGGACGTGGCGGCATGGACGATGCGCTATGACGGAGAAAACGTGTCGGCCTCGCGCGGCTTCGATCAGCGCGCCGACCTGACTGTAGAGGGCGATTATCAGGCGGCGCTTTCAGCGGTGCAGTTCGTCGGGGTGCTCGCGCCCGGAGCCATGGAGGCGATGGCGCGCGAGGTCGCGGTCATGTTCGGCAAAGACGCGATCCGAATGAAGGGCGCGCTTCGCGGCGAAACCGCGGGCGAGATCGTGGCATTACTGCACGATCACATGGGCCGCCGCACGGTCGAGAATCCCGACCTCGCCCATCGCGCCGCCCGGCAAGGACTTACCGGCAAGATCCGCGAGATGGAGGAGAACGGATACACCATCCTGGAGCATGCCATCTCGCCGCAATTCGCGGATCAGGTGCGCAGCGCAACGCTGCGCCTCGGCTCAGCGCGCGATCAGGAGTAACAGCGTGGGCAGTATCACGATCTTAAAGCTGCTGATCGAAGCACCTAGAGACAAGGCGCGGCGGCTACGATGACTCATCGGGTCGACTACGACAAAATCGCGCCTACCTTTGACGCGCGGTACTCGGGTGGAGGTTATCGAGACCTGCTGCGGAAGATGCGCTCGAAGATCCTTGCCGCCAATCCCGCATACACACTTGAGGTTGGTTGCGGCACGGGCTATTGGCTCTTCGGGCTCGGCGATCTGTTGCCGCATGTCTATGGCGTAGACTATTCGCTTCAGATGCTGCGCCAAGCCCGCGGCAGAGATCCTAATATCCAGGTAAGCGTCGATATAGCGATGATGTCGGTGCACGCGATCGTCGCTTAGATTCCCCACGCCATGTCGGTGTAAAGCTCGCTTGCAAGGCTCTGCATCATTCGCTGCTTACCAACGGCCTGCTGAGTTGCCGCAACCTGCATGTCCGGCATTTTCGCAAGATCCTGCCCGCGCAGATTCTGCTGGAGCATCGCCGGGGTAGTGGGAATGATCGCCTGACTTATAACCGGGATGCTACCGCCGCGGCTGGCGATACCGGGGGTGCTCCACACGACTTTTTTGGTCTTGCCATCGAGCAGCTTCGCGGTGATCGTCAGGGTGTCCACATAATCGAGCGGCTCCGCAATCGCGTTCGTGGTCTTTGCCGCGGTGCCATAATAAAGAATGGTACCGGTCAGGATCAGATCTGCGTCGGACTTATCCGAGACCACCACCAGCCGCCCGCGTGACGAGATCTCCTGCTTGATCGCAAGAGTCATCTGATCGTCGACACCCGGCACCCGCGTATTATTAACGAAGCGTTCAACATAAATGGTTTTTTCCGAGTCAGGCAAGGTTCCGTTCGCGGCTATGCTGAGACTGCATCCCTGAACCACGATAATGGTGAGCAAGGCCAGCAAGCCAATTGAAAAAGTCATGAACTTCAGAAAGCCGGGCTTGGAATATGCGCCAGCAACGATGCCATGAACCAGGTTATTCATCATCGGATCTCCGGCGACGGAGCCTGAATGGTCGGTTGTTCAGGAGCGCGCGCCATCGGCAGAAGACCCATGGCCTGAAATGGGTTTAGGCCAAAGGGTGCTTCGCCTATCGAACCCAGTCCGCCCAGAGTTACTTGAAACGAAACCGTGGTGTCGTTTGGGTTGTAGGTCTGAGTAAATCCAAGATCCAGGAACCAGCAATCACAAGCCGACTTGAGTCGTACTCCTATGATATCGTCCAGCAGGCGATGGGCGTCCACGTCGTAGACGGGAGCAAAGTATGCACCGAAGTAATGCGTCAGGTCTGTATAAGCCCGCGCGGTTACCATTGATGTAGCATTAGTCGAGGAACTTGGCGCCTGCAGCACCGCGTTGGGCGCCGCATAGGTGTATGATATTTGCAGATAGCTGCCGATCGATTCATGACCGATATAGATATTAGGAACGCTCTGGCCGGGAGGTTGAAATTGAAGCCCGAAGCTGGCCGCGTCGAGTCCCTGCGGCGAACGTGGGCTCCAGTCGACGCTGGTAACACCCGAAATCAGCCGATTAGGAAAAACGTTAAAGCCAGCAGCGATGTCTGACAGCCGCGCTCCATCCGGCGCTATCTGATAGTGGGTGTCGTAAGCCTCCTCGACACTGAAGCGCAGAAGCTCCGCGGTTCGGCCGCTTTCGGTGCTGAAGCTTGGTCCTACAAGACCTCGCGCGATGCTGTTGGAGTTGTTGGTGGCGGTCAGATCTTCGCTGGTGCTGCTTCCGCTGGTCATGAATATTCGCGTCGAGAATCCATAAAAGACGATGCTCCGTGCGTTGATGCGGTCAGTCTCGTCGAACAGAGGAAAGCGGGTCTGATCAACGGGCGGAATGTATTGGTACTCGACGGTTGGCACAGTCAGAGTGGTTATTTTGCCTAGCCCAATCGAGCTTAGATCGGAACGCCCCAATATAGCGGTGCGCACACCGGCATCGACGTCTGGCACTACCTTCCCCATCAACCCTCCTTGCTCAAGCGGCCCCAGAGCAAGGTTGTTGTTGTAGATTCTCCCATGAGTGCCTACCGGAATGATTTTGACCTCATGGCCCGATACGTCATAACCGGTCGCGTCGAAACCGCCCGTAACCCAGCCATCAAGATAGTGGCTCAACGTCAACGGTATAGTCAGTTGCGGATCGGCATCGACGCGGTATCCATCGACACCTTCCTGGCGCCAATAATCCACCGCCGATGCGGTGTAGGTCAGATATGCCAGACCGTTGGCGAGATTCTGATAGCCGTTCCAGTTGTAGCCTGGTAGTGTCTGCAGCGCGAATCTCTGAGGCTGAATCAGGTCCTGGTTCCAGACCCCGCCAAGCTGCATGTAGCTATTATCAAACGACTGATGCAGCCCCAGATCGGACACCGCTTCACGGGTCGTGAGCCAGTTGCCGGTGTTCCATCCATAAAGGCCCGATAACGCGGGGGTAGCCGCCTCGCGAAAGAAAAGACTGTCACCTGAAGAGGTCGCGGTCCCATACGCATACAGGTCTGGGGTAAGGTGTTCCTCCATCAATCCTACAATCCCCCAACGATTGATCGGGATGGTTGGATTAGCAATTTGCGGGTCTACGATGTCGCTTTGGCGATTGGCGTCGGAGCGAAAGCTCTCATTGTAGTAGCTGGTGGTGAACTGCAGGAAATCGTCCTTGCCATCAACCCTCCGATATTCCAACAAAGCCCCTGCGCGCGCCGAGCTCTCGAAATCGCCCGCGATGGTTATGTCCTGATTCGGCGCCAAATCGATATAGTACGGCTCCAGCAAAGTGAATCCGCGCAGTGTCGAGTAACTGAAAGAGGGGCTCAGGAATCCGCTGTGCCGCTCCGAACTGGTGTTGTATTCAAGATACGGCAGCGGAATGGCCTCACGATTCAGAATGTTGAACTGGCCGTCAGTGCCCGTCATCATGCCATTGACCGTCAGGTTCATCTGCTTTGCGCTAAGGCTCCAGTCCGGACGAGTGCTATTACATGTGCAGGTGGTGATGGTCGCGTTTTCTGCGTGATAATTCTGCCCTAGCGTCTTCGTGAGCTTGCTTCCGGTCAGGTAATAGCTGTTGTCGAGCGCCGCAACTCTGGCGTGGTACATGGTTGCTTCTTCAGTCGTCAGGTCCAGCGTCCCTTCCGTCGCATAGATATTTGAACTCGGATCGGTCAGATGGACGTTGCCCAGGGCGTGGACTTTCGTCCCGTTCCGAAACTTGATCGTATTAGCGGTCACTGTGGTTGGACCCTCGGTAACCTTCGCCTGTCCCGAGACAGTCCATAGATTGAGTTTTCGATCGTAGACGATGGTTTTGCCGCTTATGAAAACCGGTTGCCGCGCTTTGCTACTTGCCTCCAGCGGCTGAAGCTTCTGCTGAATGATCCCGGATGCGGTGGGCAAATGCGTGTGGCGGCCTCCGGCGGTTCCCCCGATGGCGTAGGCCATCGTGGAGATGCCGAAAATCGCGAGGAGCGTGACTATGAACGCCGCCGCGACACCGGCGCGCAGCCGTTCAAAACGCCGCGGACTCGGCCACTGCCACGATCCTGCCGGAACAGCGATATATTTTGTCTGCCTCGTCAACGGCTCCTCCGCTGTTCCAGCCGATCGCCACTCCCTGCCTCATTCACATCAGCGCGTTATTTCGGTCGATCAGCTCATGGATAGGTACGAGTCGCTGACGCATACGCCGCGTTGATGCCTTGCTGCCTGCGAACCCAGCCCCGATAGTTGGGCGCCATATTTAGCACAGCGATCCGAGAAACTGCGAACGCAGAGAGAGATGAACTTGAACAAGAGGCGCGGGCGGTGTGCTGCCTCGCTAGCAGTTTGACGCCGCGGAAGGTTTCGGGTTTCGCGCATGTGACGGAAGCGCCGATGAAATTCGGATGCACGAGCGTTGCGGCTCCGGTTCCGCGGGAGAATCTTTCCTGTCCCTCTGGAGCTGTTACCGAACAACCATCGGCCACTCTCATTCGTCATTGCTGCCATGATCTACGTCACGCTTTGCCGAATTAAAGGAGCATTGGTTCGAATCACATGCCAAACCGTGACTAATCAAACAAAGACACGAAAATATATCGCGCCAAGATGTGAACTCTGTAAAATTTATCTTCACAAATGTCATGAGATGAAAGTCGAGAGACTCAGTTGGAATTAGAAAGAGTGCTCTAGGAATAGAATAAAATTAAATGCCGCAAAGATGGTATCAAATATGCTCCAGCGGGCGGGGACTTGGTGGGGAAACTGGACCTGCAGCCGCCTACCTGCCGGTTTTTTCTTTGCGCTTAGTGAACTCGGGTGATTGATCGACCCTCTGAGCTTGGAGGCGATGACGTGGATCTGAACACGAATGAAACCGCGGCGCGGCCGCTGCACAAAACCAATGCCCGGCTAAATGGCGACCATAACGGCGGGACGCCTGCCCAGGCGTCGGACGAGCTGCGCCTGCAGGAGCTGTTCGAGGCGCTTACCGCCGCCGGAAAGGGTGACTTCTCGGTTCGGATCGATATCGATCACAGGCGCGATCTGATGACCCAGATTGCACGTAAGTTCAACCAGATGGTTGAGCGTAACGAGGCGATGGCCAGGGAAATTGCGCGCGTCGAGCGCGCCGTCAAACGCGATGGACGAATGACCGAACGCGCTTCGCTACGCAACGCAGACGGAGGGTGGGTGGCAACCCTGAAATCAGTCAATTCTCTTATTGAAGGATTGGTTCAGCCAACCACCGAAGTTGCCCGCGTGATCGGGGCGGTGGCCAAGGGCGACCTGAGCCAAAAGATGGCGCTCACAATCGATGGCCAGCCAGTCAAGGGACAATTTCTGCGGATCGGCACTATCGTCAACGCGATGGTCGATCAACTCAACTCGTTCGCATCCGAGGTCACCCGAGTCGCGCGCGAGGTCGGCACCGAGGGCAAGCTCGGCGGTCAGGCCGATGTTCGCGGCGTGTCAGGCGTGTGGAAGGACCTGACCGACAACGTGAATTTGTTCGCCAACAATCTGACCGGACAGGTCCGGAACATCGCGCAGGTCACCACCGCAATTGCCAACGGCGACCTTTCCAAGAAAATCACCGTTGATGTCAAAGGCGAAGTGCTCGAGCTGAAGAACACCATCAATGTGCTGGTCGATCAGCTCAACTCGTTCGCATCCGAGGTCACCCGCGTCGCGCGCGAGGTCGGCACCGAGGGCAAGCTCGGCGGCCAGGCCGATGTCCGCGGCGTGTCGGGCGTATGGAAGGACCTGAC
>JASHOJ010000079.1 GCA_030041155.1 Candidatus Binataceae bacterium
CTGATCGGATAAGCGTGGGCCATGCGCTTGACGGGACCGTTGCCGGCATCGGTGTCTATCGGAGCGCCGGCAAGCACAAGCATTGCGACCTTGGACGGGAAACGCGCGGCAAGCATGGCAGCCATCCAGCCGCCCTGGCATAGTCCGACCAGATTTACTCTGCCGCCGACGTCGTCGACACACACGATGAGTTCGGCGAGATACTGATCGATCTCTAGGTCCTTCATATCATCGGTCGCCGACTTCCAATCCGTCAGAAAGACACGCCGGATGCCGTGGTCGCGCAGCGTCTCCATCAGGCTTTGTCCGGGACGGTAGTCGGCAATCATCGCCGAATGGCCGGCATAGGGAGCAATAACGATCGTCGGAATTCCGGCGACTTCCGCCGATGAATAACTCCGAAATTTCATTGTTCGCAGGTCCAGCTGGACCTCGTTCTGCGTTGCGAGCTGTGGACGTAACTCGCCATGGATTTTCGCCTCCTCTGCGAGGAATTTCAGATTCCTGGCGTAGAGATCGAGGCCCCGTTCGGCCAGCCGCGCCGCGGCGACCATCGGCCAAAACAAAGGGACGTTGACGCCCGCCAGTTCGCGGGTTTGCGGATGCGACGATGGAGGTGACGACGGATCGATCATGGGTTTCCGTCTCAAATGCCCCAAATCAGGAACAGGCCGATATCGCCTGGGACGCCTCCGGGAAAATCGAGCACCTGGGCGGCGATATGGAACCCGCGGGGCTTCAGATCGCGCTCCCAGCGCAGATAGATCTCCGCTGCCTCGCCGCGCAGCGTCGCCGGCCAGCCCGGCTCGGGGACGTTGATCGCTCGACCGCCGTCGCTGCATAAACGGCTCGGGAAACGCAGCAACATGAACTCCTTTTCGCCATTTGCGGCCGCTTGCCGTGCCCGGTGCAAAATATTGCGCCAAGCTTCGTCGGAGATATGCTCATCAATCAGTTGTGCAACACGCTGCTGGTGTTGTTCCGCCGCAGCGCGGCGCGCTTCCTCACGCTTGCGGCCCCGCTGGTGCTCGAAATCTTCCACCAGCCTGCGAAAGTCGGCCGCCTGCAAGCCTGGTTTCCTGTGTTCGGATGGTCCAGCCGAGGCTTCGGGCGGTTCTGGCGAGCGGCGAAGACCAAAGCGTTCGTCGAGCCCGGCGATCGCGCTCGCCAACAGACCGACTTTGCGCGGAGGGATCGGCGCCGACTCTTGGGCCATTGTCCGCAATAGGTCGGCGCGGCTCACAATTCCGACGACCCGGCTGTCTCGGATCACCGGCACCCGCTTGATGCGATAGGTTTGCAGGAGGCGCGCGATCTCGCCGGCATCGGTATCTTCCTCGACAGTGACGACCGGCGCAGCCATGATATCGCGCGCACGGCGTTCGTCGTGTCCTAAGCTCGCCAGAAAATCCGCGTTGAGCGCTTCGCCCTCAGCCAGAATGTCGAGCCACCAATCGCGCCGGGCCTCGCGGCTCGGTTCGTCGCGGCCGATGAGGTCGCCTTCGCTGACCATGCCGATTGGAGCGCCCGTGTCATCCACGACGGGCACCGCGCTGATGCTTCTGTCGACAAGCAGCTTTGCGATCGCACGCATCGGCGTGTCGGGCCGCACCGATACGACATCCGGGGTCATGATCTCGCGTGCCTTCATGGCGGCATCAATCCTGCAGTGCCGGGGAGGCCACGCGGTCGAGGAGGCGCCTGGTATGGCGCGCTATCATCAAGTTTTCATCGGTCGGAATGCACCAGGCCGAGGCGCGCGAATTCTTGACCGAAATGCGCCGGCTACCTACCGAATTTGCCGTCTCATCCAAAACAATCCCGATCCAATTCGCATCTTTGCAGACGCGAGCTCGTATCTCAGGAGCGTGTTCGCCGATACCCGCCGTAAAGACGATGGCGTCAAGCCCGCCAAGCGCAGCCACCAGCGACCCGAGCTCGCGACCGATCCGGTAGACGAACAGATCGACCGCTTCTTTCGCTCCCGGACGGTCACTTGCAAGCAGGGTCCTCATGTCGCTCGACAGACCGGAGACACCAAGAAGCCCTGAGCGCTCATAGAGCAGTTTTTCGACCTCCGACACGCTCATCTGATCGTGCTGGAGCAGGTAAAGGATCACGCCGGGATCAAGGGCGCCCGTACGGGTCCCCATCGGCAAGCCGTCCAAAGCCGTGAATCCCATCGTTGTCGCAACGCTACGGCCCTTATCGATCGCACACATGCTGGCGCCGTTACCGAGATGCGCGATCACAATCTTGCCGTCAACGCATTCCGGCGCAACTTGCGGCAGCACCGAAGTGATGTATTCGTACGAGAGACCGTGAAAGCCGTAGCGACGCACGCCTCTCGTCGTAAGCGAGCGGGGCAAGGCAAATTGCTGGGCTATCGACGGAGCCGTTGCGTGAAACGCGGTATCAAAGCAGGCCACCTGCGGCACCTTGGGTGCAACTGCACTGACCGCGCGGATCGCGGAGATGTGGTGCGGCTGATGCAGCGGCGCCAATGGTATCAGCTCTTGCAGCACCGTCAGCACGCGGTCATCGATCACGACAGGTTCGGTATAGACTGCCCCACCATGAACGACACGGTGACCGACCCCCGAAAATCCAGCTTCGCTGCCGATGTGCGCACCGAACCAATCGTGAATGGCGCGCATGGCGCTCTCGTGATCATGACCGGTTATCGGCTGATCGATCAGTGTTTTGTTGCCGGCATCGGCGATTTCGATTTGCGTCTCTTGCTCGCTCGCCTCGCCTATACCTTCAACTTGACCATGTGCCCCCAAGATCACTGATCGGTCGGCCGCGGTCTCGAACACCGAAAATTTCAAGCTGGACGATCCGGCATTGATGATGAGGAGCGGCTCGCGCATGAGCTTCAGTCCGAAAGCTTGCCGATTCCCAGAGCGGCGACCCGGCGCGCATGCGCGTAAAGCGCCGCTACTGCGCAGCTTGCCATCCGTGTGCGCACATTGTCGGCGCGACTCGTCAGGATGATCGGAACCCGAGCGCCCAGCACGATGCCCGCCGCATCGGCGTCGGCGAGAAAGCTCAGCTCTTTCGCGAGCATGTTACCGGCTTCAAGGTCCGGAACCAGCAGGATGTCGGCGTCGCCCGCCACGGATGACGTGATATGCTTGATGTTCGCCGCATCCCCGCTGATCGCGTTGTCGAAGGCAAGCGGCCCGTCCAACACGCCGCCCGTAATTTGGCCGCGGTCCGCCATTTTGCACAAAGCGGCGGCGTCGATTGTCGATGGAATCTTTGACGTTATCGTCTCGACTGCGGAGAGGATCGCAACCTTCGGCCGATCGATCCGCAATGCCTGGGCGAGGTCGATGGCGTTCTGCACGATGTCGACCTTGTCATCGAGCGTCGGAAAAATGTTGACCGCTGCATCAGTAATGAAGAGCGGCTTGGCATAGGTCGGAACGTCCATGATGAACACGTGGCTGATACGCCGGGCAGTGCGAATGCCGGTGTCCTTATTGACCACCTCCGCCAACAGCTCGTCCGTGTGCAGGCTCCCCTTCATCAACGTGTCCGCTTCGCCCGAGCGGATCATCTCCACCGCCCTGGCCGCGGAGGCATGGCTGAATGGAGTATCGATAAGCTGCAGGCCGCCGATATCGAGATTGAGGGACGCCGCAAGCGCTCGAATGCGGGCTTCCGGTCCTACCAGGATCGGATGGATGATTTTGGCGTCGGCCGCCTCGACAACGCCACGGAGCGAAGCCTCGTCGCACGGATGGGCGACCACTGTTCGAACCGGCGCGAGCGCATGGCAGGCGTAGATCAGAGCGTCGTATTTCGCATGCTTGCGCATATCGGTCATGACAGAGGAGGGGAGCGCAACAAGTCAACTCGCCGGTTCGGACTGAATACGCCTAAATCCCACAGACGGTTCCTTCGGGCGCACGGTACCCTCTCAAGCGACGAATGAGGCTGGTAAGCCGACGGTCCCAATCATGAGCCGGCCGCGTGCTCCTTCGCCTCATCCTCGGCAGAGGAAAACACCATCCCCGACATCGGCTCGACCCAGACCAGATGATCGTGTACCTCCTTCACACCCGCCACATTTTCGACCAGGACGATCAGCCCGCGGCGTTCCCGCTCGTCCGTGATCACGCCCGACAGCTCAACGATACCGTTGCGGACTACGACATTGACGTCCGGCGCCCAGTGCTGTCCCCCAAGGGCTGCCAAGATCTGGCTGCGGATCGACCAATCGGGACCCGCGGACGGTGCTGCCTGCCGAGCGAGACTCGCCAGGGCCAGCATAAGGTTGGCCCGACTGACGATGCCGACCATTCGCCCGTCTCGCACGACTGGAAGACGCTTGATGCGACGACTCTGCATCACTTCGACAAGGTGCTCCAGCGTATCTTCCTCCGTAACGGTGTACGGATCGGGCGTCATGATCTCTTCGACCTTGCGGCCCGACGCATGCACGTACTCGTCGGCGAGCCGTCCCGGGCCGATGATGAATTCAAGCCATTTCGGGCGGCCCCGTTGGGTTCCAAGCTCGCTACGGCGGAGAAAATCTCCTTCGGTCACGATGCCAACCAGCTTGTCGTCCTTATCGACGACGGGCAGGCCGCTGATATGGTTTTGCAGCATCAATCGTGCGGCCTTGAGCACCGACGCGCTCGCTTCGATCGAAGTCACCTTCGGCGTCATGACATCTTTGACCTGCATGGCCCTTCTCCCAATCTTGATTTGAGGCATTCGTCAAATCAGCCGTTCATATGATCGAGGGCTGGGCGGTCGCGCAGCACGATCCGCCGGGATGTCGGCACTTCGATCATTGCCGAGCATTGCAGATATGACAGCGTCCGCGACACCGTCTCGATCGTGAGGCCGAGATAGTCCGCAATGTCCTGTCGAGACATCGGCAACTCGACGGTGTTGCTTTGCGGTGAACGTTCGGACATTTCCACCAAGAAAGTCGCCACGCGTTCCCGCGCGCTCTTGACGAGCAGCAGGATTCGACGCTGCATGTGCTCCAGCTGGCGGCTGGTGAGGGCCAACAGTTCTTGTGCGATCGAGGCGTCGCGACCGGCCACAGCATTGAGCGCGCTGCGCTTCACTACCAGCACTCTCGTGTCGGCCATCGTTTCCGATGAGAGTCTGTGCTTATCGCCGCTCTCCAGCCCAAAAATGTCGCCGGGCAGGTGGAACGCACCGATCTGGCGCCGGCCATCACCGAGAATTTTGTAGGTGCGCACGCCGCCACTGACGACCTTGTAGATATAGTCGGCCGGCTCCTCTTCGCCGAAAACCTCGGCGCCGCGCGGATACGATATGACCGTGCCCATCAACCGCATCGTCCGGTCGAGCGAGCCCGCTCTGTCGGAGGCACCGAAGGCGGGACGCGCTTCGGCGCGGGGCATCACGGGAACCATGCGGCTTGGCGGACCAAAGCGAAGTGCGGCGCTGCGGACTACGGTCTGAGTAAGCATGGCGTGTCTCCCGAATTGACGGCGAGGTATTGATGAGCCGGAGACCCAAACCGCAAAATTCAGATATTGTACCTAAGGGACAGCCCTTAAGGGCTATCCGAAGTGTCAGCGCAGCCTATTGAATTTGCCTGCTTGGCGATGATCTATGACGCGCTACCGCGGCAGCCCGACGA
Organism: Candidatus Binataceae bacterium; assembly: GCA_030041155.1. Lineage (GTDB taxonomy): Bacteria > Desulfobacterota > Binatia > Binatales > Binataceae > JBARDN01. Next base: position 5,636 of record JASHOJ010000079.1, read on the forward strand.
TGGCAGACATGCTACCGAAAGCGCAAACCTACACGTCTTGGATCGCGTTCAGGGGTGCCCCTTTGCCCGGCGCCGTCCTGCAATATGGCGTTGCGATCCTCGCCGTCGCCTTGGCGCTCGGGGTCAAGATCCTGCTGGTGTCGGCGCTGCGCGGGGAGGCCTCCTACCTGTTCTTCCTCCCGGCCGTATTGATCGCCTCCGCTCTGGGCGGATGGGGACCCGGCCTCCTGGCAACGCTTCTCGGCCTCGGGATCGGCCTGTATTTCGTCATTGATGTCGGCTCGCCAGCGACCTCGGACCTCATCAATGTCGTGGTCTTCCTTTTGGTCGGCATCGGCGTGTCGTGGCGCGGCGCGATTTTAAGCCGTTTCAGGCGCTCGGCGGTTTCCAGCGCGGACGACGCGCACGCGCGCGCGGCCCATCTGCAATCGATTCTCGACAGCATTCCCGAGGCCATGATCGTTATCGACGAACGCGGCATCATGCAATCGTTCAGCGCCATGGCGGAGCGGTTGTTCGGATACGGGGCGTCGGAAGTTCTGGGAAAAAACATCGCGATGTTGATGCCTTCGCCGTACCGTCAGGAGCACGATGGCTACCTTGAGCGCTATAGACGTACAGGCGAGCGCCGCATCATCGGCATCGGCCGCGTCGTGGTCGCCCAGCGCAGGGACGGCTCGACATTCCCCATCGAACTTGCCGTCGGCGAGATGCGCGTGCGAGATCAGCGCTTCTTCACCGGGTTCATTCGCGACATCACGGAACGGCAGGAGACCAGGGCGCGTCTGCAGGAGCTGCAATCCGAACTCGTCCATATGTCGAGGCTTACCGCAATGGGCGAGATGGCTTCAGCTCTGGCGCACGAACTTAACCAGCCGCTTTCCGCGATCGCCAACTACACGAAAGGCGCCCGCCGCCTCCTTGAGAACCGTTTCGACGATGGTGCCGCAGTGCTCCGCGATGCCATGGACAAGGCCGGGGAGCAAGCTCTGCGCGCGGGGCAAATAATCCGCCGGTTGCGCGACTTTGTCGCCCGCGGCGAGAGCGAACGGCGGGTCGAACACGTCAAGAAGCTCGTCGAAGAGGCCAGCGCGCTGGCGCTGGTAGGCGCCAAGGACAAGGGCGTGCACGTCAGCTTCGAATTCGATCCCCATAACAATCTCGTACTTGCCGACAAGGTGCAGGTGCAGCAGGTGTTGCTCAACCTGATACGCAATGCGATGGAGGCGATGGAGGACGCGCAGAGTCGCGAGCTTGTCGTTGCGACGTCGCTGACCAAGGACAATTTTGTCGAAATCAGCGTTTCCGATACCGGAACCGGTATCGCACCTGAGATTATCGAGCAGCTTTTTCAGCCATTCGTCACGACGAAACGTCAGGGCATGGGCGTCGGGCTGTCGATCTCCCGCACCATCATCGAGGCGCACGGGGGCTCGATCGCGCCGCGTCCTAATCCCGGAGGCGGCACGATTTTTTCCTTCACTCTGCCTGCCGTAAACGAAGAGGAAGTCGGCAATGCCGTCTGAAGCAGGTATCGTCCACGTCATCGATGATGATGAAGCGCTGCGCGATTCGCTCACATTCCTCCTAAGCACCGCCGGATTACAGGTGCAGACACATGCTTCGGCCACTGCGTTTCTCGCCGTGCTCCCTAACGCTGATTTGACGTGCATCGTTACCGATATACGTATGCCGGGAATGAGCGGGATCGACCTGCTGCGGCGGTTGAAGGAGCTCGGCCTCAGCGTCCCCGTTATCGTGGTCACCGGTCACGGTGACGTTCCGCTCGCGGTGGAGGCCATGAAATTCGGCGCCGCCGATTTTCTGGAAAAGCCATTCGACGACGATATCTTATTGGCGAGCGTGCGCTCGGCGCTGCGGCAGCAAGCAGGTGAGATCAAACGCCAGACGGAGCGCGCGGAGATCGATAGCCGTCTTGCGGCATTATCGCCACGTGAGCGTGACGTACTTGGCGGGCTGGTCGCCGGTCACGCCAATAAGCAGATCGCCTTCGATCTCGGCATCAGCCCGCGCACGGTGGAAATCTACCGGGCCAACCTGATGGACAAAATGAAGGCAGGTAGCCTGTCCGATCTCGTGCGCATGGCGCTCATCGCCGGCATCCTCGGCCAGTAAGCGCCGCCCTCATTTGCGATAGATCAATGCGGAGACGCCGCATTGCCGCAATGTGGCATCTAAAACGTTACCGGATGCGAACGTCATGCTCGATCAGGTCATCGAAGGAGGGCCGCAGGCCGCGGCAAGACGGCCCGTCGTCACGGTAGTTGACGACGATCCGGCAGTCTGCAGCTCACTCAAATTCGCGCTCGAATTGGAGGGCTTTACGGTACGCTCGTATCTCCGCGCCGCGGAAGTTCTGTGTGCCGGCGAGCATGACGCCTGCGATTGTTTCGTCATAGACCAGCGCATGCCGGGAATGACCGGCATGGAGTTGATCGAGACATTGCGCAGCCGCCGGGTTTCCACGCCAGCCATCCTGCTCGTCAGCCATCCGAACGCGGCAGTGAGCGCACGAGCCGCCAAGGCCGCAATCCCCATCGTGGAAAAGCCGCTGTTGGGCAATGCGCTCATGGAGCGCATTCGCGAAGCATGTGGGTTCGACTGACAGCCGAAGTTTTTATCTGCGTCCGTTGACCCAGGTCAAAGCCGCCGCCGCAGATCGATGGCTTCATCCACCCAGGATCGAACATTGAGGTGGCTATCATGACCAATACGCGAGAGCTTCAAACACTTGCTAGCGGCGTTGTTGCCGGGGCCGCCGGCGGTTTGGCCGAAATCGCCTGGGTGACGCTCTATGCCGGCATAACCGGCTCCGATGCGACCGCACTCGCCCGCGGAGTCACGACGGCTGCCGGAGTAAGCGCGCTGTTGCCGGCCGCCTCTTCCGTGACGCTCGGCATCAGCGTACACATGATTCTCGCCGCGGCGCTCGGCGTCGCCCTGACTTTTGCTTGGCAAGCGCTCTCAGCGAAGCGCGGTCTGAGAAATCCCTGTCCGTTCATGCTCCTGGCGCTCGCCGGCGTGTGGGCAATGAATTTCTTTGTAGTGCTGCCGATTGTTAATCCAGCCTTCGTCCACATGGTACCCTACGCGATCAGCCTGACCTCGAAGCTCCTGTTCGGGTTAGCGGCAGCCGAGGTCGTCCGCATCTGGACGCGATTTGACGCTCCTGCTCCCGCACTCGCGTTCCGCAAGGCGGGAGCCCGCAAGACGTGATGGGTTGACCTGAATCAATGTCGCTTGCGGCCGTGCGATGCAATCTTTCGGACCAACGCGAAGAAAGGAATGTGCCATGAAGGAGCGTGCCATGACTGAATCCAATCTCGACCGCGGCATCATCTTTGTCCTGCGTATCTTGATGGGCTGGACGTTCCTCTACGCCGGCGCTTCGCAGATTTGGGAGAATTTCGACACCGCCGGTTTCCTCAATCACGTCGTCACCTTTCACAGATTCTTCTCGATATTCGCACAGCCGGCGGTGTTGCCTGTGACCGACTTCCTGGTGAAGTGGGGCCATCTGCTGATCGGCCTGTCGCTCATCTCGGGTCTGCTCGTCCGCGTCAGCGGGCCGTTCGGGATACTGCTGATGATCACCTACTATTTCGCCCACATGAAATTTCCATACATCGAGGAGAACGTTAACTTTCTCGTCGATTATCATCTCGTCTACGCCACCGTTATTGTCTACCTGATCGCGCATCGCGCCGGCCACGTTTGGGGCCTCGACGGCCTGGTCGAGCGCTTGCGCTTGTCCGACGAGTATCCTCTGCTTCGCCCGCTGGTCGGGTAAGCGGTTTAGCGGTCCGCACAGGCGCGGGCCGACGGCCGGCGCGGTCGGCATGGGGGTGATCCCGGCCGACCGCACCAGCTTGGCTAGGGCGATGCGTCAGGGAGCGAAGAATTTGGCCATTGCTAAGGACCCGAGCGGGTGGGAGCGCCACATCTCGTTGCTGGACGGAAGGGCGGTCTATGTCCGACCGATCCGCCCGGATGACGAACCACTCTACGGGCCGTTCCTTGCGAAAGTAACCGCGGAAGATTTGCGCCTACGTCTCTTTGCTCCGGTGAAGGATTTCGGCCATGCCTTTCTCGCCCCATACATCCAAATCGACTACGCAAGGGCCATGGCCTTCATCGCTCTGGATGAGGCGACGGGCGAGATGCTCGGCGTCGCGCGCCTGCATGATAACGCGGATAAGGTTTCGGCCGAGTTCGCCATTCTCGTCCGCTCCGATCTGAAGACCCACGGTTTGGGCTGGCAGCTGATGCAAATGATCATCAGCTATGGTCGGACAAAGGGCCTTCGCTCGATTGAAGGACAGGTTCTCCGCGAAAACGCGACGATGCTTGAAATGTGCAAGGAGCTCGGATTCGAGATCAATAGCTTCCCGGATGCCTCATATATTTGCTCGGTGAAGCTGAAGCTCTAGCGTCTTCACATGCTGGATGCGGGCGCCGAACAGATCGCACCCGAACATGAATTGTCCGTCCGCATTCGCCAACTCCTACCGGGCGCTGAGGATCGGCACCTGTCCTAAGACCATCGTTCCGTGTCGGACAGGCATGCCCTGGGCCGGTCTCATTGGTGAAGCCAAGTCTGAGTCAATTCAACGCTGCGGGATGACCTAGAGCATGTTCCGCTGTAATCGAATCGAGTTCCTTCATTCGTCATTGCCGGGCTTGACCCGGCAATCCATGCTGCGTTGAAGCCGCATGGATGCCCGGGTCAAGCCCGGGCATGACGAGAACGTGGTGTTATCTGAGCGAGATATGCTCTAGACGGGGACTGAATCCGGTGGGGCAACGCCGATGCTTAGCGACTGCGAGAGAAGTACGAAACGGCCTAAGTTGAGTATTAGCGAAGAAGGCGTGTTGTTTGCGAGGATCGGCGACTCTTTGATCTAGCGCAAGGCGCCTCCCGCGCGATCGACGCATATGTTTCGTTATGCGCGAAGAGATTACCCTAGGCGGCTGGCGGCCCATTGGAGCCGCGCCTTACGACCTGCCTTTGCAGCTCGCCGTGATCGAACGCGGCGAAGTCAACGCCCTTGCCTTTCCCTGCCTTCGCACCGAATACGGCTGGAAAAACGCCTCGACGGGCGCCGCGGTGTCAGTGTCGCCAACGCATTGGCGGCCGTGGTCAGGATGAGTCCGTCCCACCCTTGTCCGCGTCTCGAAGTTTCGCCTCTTCCTCCGCGAGCAATTGTGTAATGGTCTCCCGCTTTTTCGGATTGGTCTCGGTCTTGAGGAGGTCGCGATAGTACCTGATGTTCAACTCGGCGATCTCGCGGGCGGAAGTACCCATAGTGCCGTCGACTGTCTGCAGACACGTCAGGAACGACTGCAACGGACAACACGGCACGCTGCGACGGCAAAACCGGCCTCGATCCAAACGCGCAATTGCATTAGCGATATGGATAACCCCGGTAATAATCCGGGAAATAATAATGGCGCGCACGTTCCGGCGCATAATTATAGATCGGTGCGCCCCTCTGCATCGCTTGAGCGCCGGAACTTCGGCGCTCCGCTTGCCATGTCCCTGCGCAGGCGCCGCTTGAACCTTGTCCTCGCCAAACGCCGGTGCCGCTGGTCGTGCCGAGACGGCCGGAGCCGCTGGCCCATGAACCGCCGGACTGTACGGTAACCGTTACAGTACCGGCCGGCGTCACTCGTCCTGACACCGAGGCCGGGCTCTGGCCGGCATTGGTCACGATGCCGTGACTGATGGCGATAGGATAGCGAAGCGTCGATGCGCAGGCTCCGCCGCGCGTTTGAATGACCACGCTCCAATCACCGTCAAAACGGAAACTCCTTTGCGCAAGCGTCGGACTGGCGATGCCAATAAAGGTGAAGGCCAGCGCACAGGCTGCAAGGCAGGTGCGGAATGGCCGCCTCTCCGTCGATCTCGAAGCGGCTGCTCGAACGAACGCGAACCGACGATTGCTGGACATGGCTGATATCCCTCATCATCCCGGGTGCCTGGATTGGCGATGCCTTGTCATGGCCGCCGACCAAACCGGCATACCCGGTACAACGCTCTCTGCCGTCTCAACCGTGCGGCCGTTGCCTCGGTTCCGCTGCGGGCCGCCCCCGGGCGCAATGGAACCTTGGCCACTGCGGTGACGAGATTTATTGCTCGATCCTGCTCGGAACTAGACGCCGGTGCGGCTCGAAGTCTTTTTCAAGCTCTTGTCATGAGGGCAGGAATTGCGGTGAAGGTGACGCCAGAAAGCGGCCAGTTGCGGTGCCGGCCCGGTCCGACGTTCACCGCCAGGAGCCGACCGAGGGTCGACGTCACAGCCTTGGTGGGTAGCCAGTCGCGGGACGGCGCCGGATCACATCTCAGTGCAGACCCTGATAGCCCAGAACAGCGAGCTCGATGGCGATCAGAATGACGATGGCGATTTCCAATCGCAGCGAACGGCGCGTATCGATGATGTCGGTCAGCATCTCGGCAGTCTCGGCAATGACCGACAGCTTGCGGGACAGCGTTTCGGCACGCTCCTTGAGCTCATACTCGTCCTGCAATCGCGCATACAGCCGTTCCAGGTCCTGACGATCCCAGACGACGTCCGGCTTTTCCGTTACCGCGACGCGGCCGGAGACCCGCTGCCGGACCAGCAGCGCATTGCCGATGTGCTGCAAGATGGCGCGTCGTGTCGTCGTTACCCGCCCGCTCTCAGCAAGGTCGCGGGCCAAGGGCTCGACCAGATCGAACACCGAGGCGACCTCGCGCTCGTCGCGGGCGAGCACGACACTCTTCGACAGCGCGTCGGCAATGACGATCAGCCGGTCCGGCGTTGCGTTCCGCAGGACCATCGGACCTCCCGGCAGGATCTGATCCTCCTTGTCGGGTGCGATCTCGATGAGCAATGTTTCCTCTTCGACGACCGCGACGGGTCTTACCAGACGAGACTGCAGAGACCGCAATATCTCGGCCTCTTCCTGGGCCGACATGCCCATGATCACCGCGACGCCATAGCGGAATAGCGTCACCAGGCCATCTGCACCGAAACGGTAAGTCAACGGAGCGGTCGAGATCACGCCTTCATGTTCGAGGCCCGCGGTATCGATGCGGTCGCTTAACAGAATGGCCTTGATCCGCCGCGCGCCCCTGTGAACCTGGCGGCTGCCGCCGGCGGCAGTGGAATTAACGGTCGCGGTTTCTGCCATGGCCGCACTCTGATGCTCGGCGTCAGTATCTGAAATTGCGCAAAGCATGCCGAGGTTGCGAAAAGCCGATGCATCCGTCTACATCGGTGCGCCGGTCGGGCGAATCAAGGGAGGCCGCTCGATCCCGTGTCTGCGTGAGTGCTTGGGCTGGGGCTTAGGCTTAGGCTGAGATGAGATGATGCGAGACGAGACGAGACGAGACGGACAGAGAGGAGGGAGGATCGGGGCGGCGGTGGGCATTGGTGCAGACCGCAAGCACGCTGCCGGTGTTCTGTTGCACGACCGGCGGGTGCGCTTGCGGATTTTCCGACAAGCGCGGGTTTCTGATTGCCGTCGAAGTGACATGAGGCCGGCTCGCTCGGGCGTGCATATTCGGAACGCGAGGTCAGGCTGCATTCGCAGTCGTCTGTGCCGTCACGTATGGCCGCAGCATCTTTTAGGTCGACCACGCGGCCGAGCTCGGCCTCGGTCGCAAAGCCCAATTTCAACCCTTGCGATCGTTTCCGCGGTTCTCTATCATTACGTCTTGTGGTTGATAAATGCCAGACTGCTTTCCACTATAGCGGCAGTCGATCGAGGCGCGTCACGGGTTCAACCCGAGATACTAAAAGCCTCGTCGCAAAGTCACTCCGTCACGAGCCGTTTGACTACGATCGTGCGCCGCGATCGGTGTCAAATTTCCTGAAGGCTCAAGCAGAGAGAATTCGGCATTGTGGCAGCGAGTGCGTTCTTACGATTGGCTCGTTGAGGCCAGGCATTATTTGTCTCGCGGCTCATCTGCACGTCGGGTTCGCGGCGAACTCGGCACGGCGGACCGTACCATCCGGGACGACATGAAGGCGGCGGAATGGTCGGCGGGCAAAGATTGCCTGGCGGTTCAAGCGCGCTGGTGGCAAGCATGAGCGCGGTAGGGATCACCAACGTCCGGGCGGGCACGAGGCCGGGCGCCGAAGCGGCTCCATGGTGCAACATCAAAGCTAAGCTGCGGCGCGCCGGCCTGCGGCCGACGCGCCAACGGCTGGCGTTGGCTTCGCTGCTGTTCGGCCGGGGCGACCGCCACGTTACGGCGGAGATGCTGTTTCAAGAAGCCGCGCAGGCAAACGTGCGGGTATCGCTCGCGACGGTCTACAATACATTGCATCAGTTCAGCCGGGCCGGTCTGCTTCGCCAGATAGTGATGGACGGTCCGAAGGCCTATTTCGACACGAATATGACCGACCACAATCACTTCCTGGTCGAGGATGAATTTGCGCTGTCGGACATTCCTGGCGCGGCCCTTCGGCTGGAGAGCATGCCGGCCGTTCCGAAAGGCTATGAAATCGCCCGTGTCGACATAGTGGTGCGGCTTCGGCGCAAGGTCTGACGATTTATCGATGCGGCCTGTCGTCAGGGACCGGTGCTCAAATTGTTTGGAGTCCGCCCGGATGCTGAAATGCTCAAAGGGCTCGGTTCGGGTGCTTTGCGATCGATCAGCCCGGCATCCGGCCGGACTGCAGGCGGCCGGCCATCGCCAGGCCGACATTCGCCCCCTTAAGGCGGGAACTTCGTCCCGGGAACTTCGGTTGAAAGGTTGAAACGCCCCTGCGAAACGGCGTTTATCGGGGTCTGGCCCGGAGAGGAGGGCATCGTTGCGCGCGACAGTTTCGCTCTTCATGCTGCTCGTCTGCGGCGCGTCGCTGGCGGCGCCGGTCGCTCAAGACTACCTCTGCCTCCAGGGGCATGAGCAAGA
>JASHOJ010000013.1 GCA_030041155.1 Candidatus Binataceae bacterium
GCCGCGTAGCAGACTCCAAACTTCAGTGTTTCTTGTGGCGATGCAGATAGGTCCGCAAATGAGGCCGCGAATCGAGCGCGCGCTTCGTCTCATGCGCGTCGGCCGAAACTTCGACCTGATCGCGACGATCCGATTCCTCGGTCTCGGCGGGCGGCTCGGGAGGTTCCAGGTACCACGGCATACTGATCACGATCAGATGCGTGCCGCCGTACCGTAGCAGCGCGCTTCTAAGCCGCAGTGCGCGATGATTATGGAGCGCTTCCCACCAGTGTTTCCTTACCAGTTGCGGAATGATTATCGCGATCTGGCGATCCGGAAATTCGTTTTGCAGATCGACCAGGTATTTCAACAGCGGTTGCACGAAAGTGCGAAACTTCGACCTGATCGCAATCAGGCGCGGCGCGCGCGCGTGGCTAAGCTGCGCCGGCTCCTCGACAAAGCGCCGCCAGTTTTCGTGAAATTTGGTTTCCTCCTTTTCCGCGCCCGGCTGTTCCGTGTCCAGATGAACCGCGACCACGTCCTCTGACACGCTCATCGCGAAGCGAAGGGCTTTCGCGGTGAGCAGGTCCCAATGCTCGGCCGCGATCAGCACAACCGGCGGCTTGATTCTGGTCAGCTCCAGCGGACGGAAATTTCGGGTTTCGGCTTCGACGCGGTCATAGTAGCGGTGAACCGCTTTGAAGGCGGCGATCATTATCGGGATCGCCAGGACGGTTATCCATGCGCCCTCGACAAATTTCGCCGCCAGGATTATCGCGAGCGCCGCGCCGGTCGTGACCGCGCCGACGGCGTTGATCGCAAGCTTGGTGTGAACAGTGCCGGAGCTTAGCCGGCGGCCGCGGGGCGCGTTTTCTTCTTCGGAATTTTTTGCCGCATTTTTGCCCGACGTATTTTTCGCTGATGCATTTTCCTCTGGCAGCTTTCCTCCGCGCCTCTTCCACCAATGCATCACCATCCGGATTGCGACAGAGTGAACGCCAGGAACGCGCCGACCGCGAACAGAGGAATCAGGCGATCGGTAATTCCGTCGAAGACCACGAGCAGCAGGCCGGCGGTAACCGCAAGAAAAATAATCCCGGCCGAGAACACCAGCCGCCGGCCCGAGGCCGCAAACGGCACCGGCAGATAACCGTCTTTAGCGATCATGCTGGAGAGCCGCGGCAGGTCGGAGAAGCTGGTGTTCGCGGACAGAGACAGCGCCATCAGGACGCTTGCGATTGTCACATAATAAAATGCGCCGCGACCCGCGATCGCCGCAGTCAGTTGCGAGAGCACGCTCTGATAACCGGGCTTGCTCTGGTCCATCGCCTCGATCCCGTAAGCGCGCGCCAGAAGCGTGATACATCCGAGCAGCACGCCGAGGATTACGACGATCGCGGTAAGGGTGCGATGCGCTCGCTTTACGGTCGGCTCGCGAAACGCGCCGACCCCATTGCTAACCGCCTCAACCCCTGTCATCGCTGTGCATCCACTCGCAAACGAGCGCAGGATGAGCCACAAGGTGATCGCCTCGGCGGCGCTGCGCAACGGCGGCGGCGCGACCACGGGATGCGGATGGCCGCCGCTTACGATGGTGCGCATGATTCCGATCGCCAACAGGATCGCGAAGCATCCGACGAACAGATAAGTCGGCGGGCCGAATACCCATCCTGATTCGGTGACGCCGCGCAGGTTTACGACCGTGATCAAGGCCAGAACGGCCAGGCATAACGGGAGCGTGTACGGCTGAAGATTCGGGACCGCGGAAACCAGCGCTGCGATTCCCGCCGAAATTCCCACCGCGACGTTCAGAATGTAGTCGATCATCAGCGCCGCGCCGGCGAGCAGACCCAGGTTGGCGCCCAGATTCTCGCGCGCGACGATATAAGAGCCGCCCGCGTTCGGATAAGCCTCGATCGTCTGGCGGTATGAGATGTAAAGCGCGGTCAGCAGGCCCAGAATCGCGATCGTAATCGGCTCGATATAGAGCAGGCCCGCGGCGCCAACCGGCAGAAGAATCGTCAGGGCAGCTTCGGGACCGTATGCGGATGACGCAAGCCCGTCCAGCCCGAAGGTAGGAAGCCCCGCAAGCGCTCCGATCTTCTGTCTTCTCTGTTCGTTGGAAGCGAGGCGTCGGCCGAGGATGAAGTCGAGCGGAAACATGGCGCAGCGGCATCCGTCCATCAGCTTAGCGTGATTCAGCCCGGCAGGACGGAGCAATATTTTCCGCGAGATGGTGCGGCGGCGGCTAGAAGCCTACCGCTTACCCGATAAAGCTACGTTGCTATGGCGGCTGGTTTGCCGTCCTGATGACGAACTATTAGATTCGGGGCGTGGACGTCCGCCTTCTCGCCGCTCTCAATCTGTTGCTTGAATCCGAGCGCGCCGGCGTGCTCGCGCTGGATGAACTCGCCAGGGAGCTGGAGCAGGAGGAGCTGCGCGCATTTCTGAAAGGAGCGCGCGACGAAGAAGCTCGCAACGTGCGCGAGCTTGAGTCGCTCATCACCGCCGAAGGAGCAGTCCCGTCGGCTGAGACCGGACCTTTCGCCGCCAAAGTAAGGGCGCTCGCGAATGTTCGCGAGCGGCTTGCGCTCCTATCGCGTGGTCAGGAGTGGGTTGCGCGCAAGACCGAGGACGCGTTGGCGCTCGCGCCCGAATCAGGGCCGATCCATGATTTCCTGACCGCGATGGCGAATCACCATCGCGCTGAAGTCGAGTGGGGCCGGGCGGAAGTGATCCGGCTGCTCGACGCGCGCTGAATCCGCGCCATCGCATACCTACTTTTGCTCGGGCGCGGGAACTTCTCTCATTCGCTCGGTCGTGTCGCCGTCAAATTCCAGATGCAGCGCGCGCACGATCATCCCGTGCATCCGCCACAGCCCGATCACATAAAAGAGTTCGAGGATTTGATCGTCGGCAAGATGCGCCTTCAGCGCATCGAAGGAACCATCCTCGACCAGATTGCGTCCTACGATCTCGTCGGTCACCTGCATCACGGCGCGCTCGGCGGGCGAAAACTTGTCGGACAAGGTCCAGGTCTTGATAGCAGCGAGTTTTTCCTCGGGGATGCCAACCATCCGGGCGACTTTGAGATGCTGCGAATATTCAAACCTGGATTCGCCCACTACACCGGTGCGCAGGATGGCGAGCTCGCGCAGTTTGGCCGGCAGCTTGCGTCCGGGCTGCATCAGCGCCATCAGAGAATTACGCGCCTGAAAAAGCAGATCCGGAACCAACGCAAAGGTTGTCCAGTAATCGCCGGGCGTGCCGGTCGCGGTGCCTGGATTTTTGACCGGATCGCGATCACCGAAAAATTGCTTGTACAATTCGCGAATCTCCGGTGATGCTTCCTCGAGACCGACCTGTTTAAGCCGTCGCATCGTCGCACTCCTTCGTTAAGCGGTTGGATCGCATCGATCGGTTTGGTGGATTGCCGCAACCAACTATGCAGACTTGACCAGCCGAAGCATGCGCGTCAAATCGTCCGCAGTTCGTGCGCAAATCGTACGATCCGGCTAAGCCTATAGCAGGCTACGTCAAAGCCGCGCGTGCAAGTTCGGATGCGAGCGCATCACACTGCTGCCGCAGCTCAGGCACCGCTACCGCCTCCCAGAAGAGTCCTTTGGTCACGGGCCCAAGAGCGAAGAGGCGCCGATCCGGGTCGTTGCCGACCAGCCGCAAATCCGGCGCGACCTGAAGTCCGAGCCCCAACGGATCGGGAAGCACCAGCCCGCGCGCCAGGAGTGCGCGAATCAGCGGATCCGGCATTCTGGCGAAATCCGCCGACGGTCCAGAGCAATTGATTACTCTTGCGACCTCCACTGACTCGATCCTGCCGAGGCCTCGGCGCTCATAGCTCGCCTGAACCGAGCCATCGCGAATCTCGAATCCGCGGATCCGTCCGGCATGAAAGATGAGCTGTCCTAAGCGGTGTGCGCTTTCAATTCGGTCCGCGACTTCCGGCGCGATCCGGTGGCGATGCGCATCCCAGAACGCGCGCAGATGGCGCAAAAAGCGCGCCCGCTCACTCGGAGCCGCGCGGCGCCAAAGCGACTGAGTGACCGGGCGAAAGGCATCGATCTCAGCCTGCCAGTTAACGCCGATTGACTTTCCAGCAACAATTCGATCCCGAGCAAGCCTGAGGAGCGCTCGCGCCGATGCTGGAGTCGAATCAATCGCGTGCTGCGCCGCGGATTTGCCCGGCGCATGATGGCGCGGGATCAGGCCATGGCGCGAGATGGCGTGAATCGGTCCGGTGTGGCCGCTCTCGATCAGCGACAGCACCAGGTCAACCGTTGTCAGGCCCGTGCCAATCAGCATCACGGGCGCGTCGGAAGCAAGTTCGCTCAGAGCGTCGGACGCCCAGGGATCGCGACGGTAATAGCTCGTGGAATAGAAGCCCGGATCCTTAATAGGCGGATCGGCAGGCGGAAAGTTTCCGAGTGCAAGAACGGCGGAATCCACGTCGAGCTGACGGCCGGACGACAGCACGACGCGCAATCGGTCGTTATCCGCCGTAATGTCCACGGCGTCGTCGGCTATTTTCTCGAGGTGTGAGGCGCGCGGATTTGACGAGGCATCGCGTGGCGGTGAATTCTCCAGCAGGTTGGCAAGATAGCGCGCGTATATTGGACGCGGCACAAAACTTCCCGAGGAATAATTGGCGTCTTTGAAACTTCGTCCGAGCCATCTGAGGAAGTGATCGCGATCGGAGGCGAGCGCGCTCATGTTTCCAGCGGGGACATTCAGCAGGTGCGCCTTGAGTTCAGTCGAATATGCGACGCCGCGTGCAAAAGTGCCGCGGCGCTCGACCAGATAGATGTGGAAGCCGGGCGCGCCCTGGCGCATCAGGTTGACAGCCAGAATCGAACCGCTAAATCCCGCGCCTATGATCGCGATTGAACGCATCGTGGATATTTCGCCCATCGGCGATTGCATCGCGAGATCGATCGGGGAGTCAAGGACGCGCGGGGCGGGAGCAATTGAGAGATAGGAACGCGCGTGCTTGCCCAGGATTGGTTGCGGCGCGATAATCGCGGTCGCGGTGGACGCATAGCTCAGCTCGGTTAGAGCACATGCCTCACATGCATGGGGTCGCAGGTTCAAATCCTGCTGCGTCCACCATCCAGTCTCTAGATTTCATTCCGCGGACGGGAAAATAGGGCTGACCAATCAGTTCTGATCGCCGCGGGACATCCCCGGCCAGAAACTCTTAGTTTTTGTCAAAAAAAAACGTTCGGAGAGTGTAACAAAATCTCGACTGCAAGCGTCTTTTCTTGGAGGCTCGATGACCCTGCTTTGTTATGGGGGGCTTTATTAGGGATGGAAGATGAAAACTGCCGTTATCTGAGCGCGAAATTGGCTATCGTAGCTTTTTTCGCCGGATACATTCTGGCGATGCGGCCCAGTCCCGCTTGCGCCGGACTTGGCGGCGATGCTTCCTCGGTCGCTGCCGACGCCGCGGCAACCTCGGGCAAAATGTCGCAGCTTGGCGCGGTTACGCAGCCGCCGCAGCAGTCCACGGCCATCTCCGCTCAGTCGTTCGTTACCGGAAACGGAGTCACGGTGCGCGAATATTCAGCGCAGTCGGGCCCGATATTCGGCGTCGCATGGCAGGGGCGCCGCCCGCCCGATCTCAGCGTGCTGCTCGGCTCGTACTATCCGGAATATCAAGCGGCGGTGAGTGCGCATAAAGGCCCGCTTGGGTTGCATCACGCGGTGATCGAAGGACCCAATTCGATCGTCTATCTAAGCGGCCATATGGGCAGTCTCAGCGGCCGCGCTTATGTACCGAGCCTGGTCCCGTCGGGCGTCGATCCCGCGGCAGTAGTGAAATGAAGATTCGGAATTCCTGGAAGGTGTTCGCGCCGGTTATCTGCCTGGCGATGATCGCGGCCGCCGCGCGCGCGCAGCGCACACCGGATTCCGCAGCGGCTGATGCGCAGACCTCCTCCGCCGCGAGGCTGGTTTTTTCGCGGAGATCAATCGAATTCGGCGTGGTCAAAGCTGCAAGCATCAAATCACTCACGATCAAGAACAAAAGCGATCTGTCAGCGAATGTGACGGTGAACGCTCCATCCGCGCCCTTCAGTGTGGTCGCGGGTGGCGGATCCTATTCGATTGCCCCGGGTGATAAGGCGGAAATCTCGGTCGAGTTCGATCCCATCGCGAAGGGTACGGTCAAAGCCGAGATGGAAATT
Organism: Candidatus Binataceae bacterium; assembly: GCA_030041155.1. Taxonomy (GTDB): domain Bacteria; phylum Desulfobacterota; class Binatia; order Binatales; family Binataceae; genus JBARDN01. The sequence goes on from JASHOJ010000013.1 coordinate 6,180, forward strand.
GAGTGCGACAACTGCAAGTCAGCCCAGCAATCCGTGGTGATCCATCTGAAGGGCAAGTCCAAGGTGGCGGCCGCGACGCCATCCCCATCCCCGTCGCCAACAAGTGGCGGCAACACGCTTTCGATGTCGGTGACGGCGGGAGCTTACAATTCGCTCGATATGCCGTTCGCATCGCTGACAATTTGTGCGACAGGAACCTCCAATTGCACGACGGTCAACAATATCCTGGTCGATACCGGGTCATTCGGTTTGCGCATCTACGGCTCGCAAATCAGCGGATTGGGAATTGCTCCGAACACCAGCGGCGGGGACGAGATCGGCGAGTGCGCGTTCTTCGGCTCGGGTTCGACCTGGGGCGCGATCTCGACCGTCGACGCCGTAATCGGCGGCGAGCCCAAGATTACAATTCCGATCCAGGTAATGGACGATAACGACGCGTTCGCCTCCGCGCCTTCCGACTGCACGCGCGGAACTGAGTTGATCGCGACGCCGGAGGAGGCCCACTTCAACGGTATTCTCGGTATTGGCGGATACTCCAACGACGCGATTTTCACCGACTATTTCAGCTGCGCGAATGACAGCTGCTCACTGCTCGAAACTGCCCCGAGCGCCGATGTAGTTCCGAATCCGGCCGCAGCCTTTCCGGTCGATAACAACGGCGTGGTGGTTAGCCTGCCTTCAATCTCCGCAAGCGGCGAACCATCGGCCACCGGCACGCTCTACTTCGGTATCGGGACCGAAAGCGACAACCAGCCGGGCTCGGTAACGACCTTCCTGCAAAATTCCGACACCAATAGCGAGGATTTCCTCGATATAAATACGATCTTTAGTGGCAGCACCGCGAGCGGCTTCTTTGACACCGGATCGAATGGATACTTCTTCAATGATAATTCGATTAAGCAGTGCTCGGACGGTTCGGGATTTTACTGCCCCTCCTCGACCGTATCGGAGAGCGCGACCATTCAGAGCGTGGGCTCATCAGTTTCGGAAGTGGTCGATTTCAATATCGCGGATGCCGATTCGTTCAACTCGGATTACGCGGCGTTTAACGATCTGGGCGGCACCTACGACGGCGGCAGCTCCTATGATGGCTTCGATTGGGGCCTTCCGTTTTTTTTCGGACGCACGGTGTATATAGGCATCGCGGGAGCGTCGTCACCCTTAGGCACGGGACCTTATACAAGCTATTAGTCAGTCCGGTCCTACTAGTCAGTCAGGTGAGTGACCGCGACGACAACCTGGCAAGGCGATAAACTCAAGCCGCAAAGGTTGTCTAAGGGGTAGCCAGCTCCTTCAGAAAGGGGCCCGGCTTGTGGAGATACTGGTTTTCGTCATGCAGTTGCGCTTGTGACCAGCCGCCACCCAAGTCACCGATCAAGGTCGCGGCGTCAACGAGCCGGCTTTGCTGCACCTGGAGCAAGGTTTGCTCGTCGCTAAGCGCCGTGGCCTGGGCCGTCGCAACGGTCGTATAGTCCACGGTTCCGGCCAAGTACTCGTTGCGCGCAATCTGTGCACCGCGTTTTGCATCGGCTACCGCAGCCTCGAGCACCTCGGCCTGCTGGGCGAGGATGCGCAGCGCGGCAAGATTGTCCTCCACACCTTGGAAAGCAGTCAGCACCGTGGCGCGATAGTTCGCTACGGCCGATTCATACGCCGCCTTGGCAGCGGCCACCTGGGCCGCGCGCGCGCCGAAATCGAAGATCGTCTCACTGCCGGCAGCACCAATCGACCAGAGAGTGTTGGCCGCGCTAAACAGACCGCCCAGTGGCTCCTGCAGGAAACCGGCCGCCGCTGAGAGAGTAATCTGCGGATAATACGCGGCCGTCGCGACGCCGATCGCGGCATTCTCCGCCGCCATGGTGCGTTCCGCGGCCGCGATATCCGGCCGCCGCTCAAGCAGAGTCGACGGCACACCAACGGGGATGTCCGGCAGTGCCGGCAGACCGGTGCTGCGCGGAATGTCGAGAGCCTCAGGATTCATGCCGGCCAGCACGGCGATCGCGTGCGCATATTGTGCGCGCGCGACACCCAGCGCGATCAGGTTGGATTGCGCGCCTTCGAGCTGAACGCGCGCGATGAACTCATCGGAAGGCGGGTAGAGGCTATAGCCGGCCTCCACCGCATTCGCGACCACGCGGAGATATTCCCTGTACTCCGCGACCGTCCTGGTCAGCAGTTCGATATCGGCGTCCGTCACATGCAGATCGATCACCGTGGTCGCTAGGGTGATTTGGGCGGATAACGTCGCATTGGCCAGCGTCGCTTCGCTTGCCTGCGCGTTGGCTTCATTCTCCTCGATCGTGCGGCGCACCTGGCCCCAGATGTCCGGGGTCCAACTCAGCGCGGCTTCGGTCGTCCCCTCGGTGCTCTCTATGTAGCCCGTGCTGCTGGCGGGAGCACTGGTGCTGGTGCCGCCATTCGTCGCAGCGCTGAAGGGCGTCCGCGAACGCGTCACGGAGCCTGTCGCGGCGATGGTTGGGAACAGAGCGGCGTCGGCCTCGCGCACCAGTTGCAGCGCCTGTTGGTAGTTCCAATAATCGGCCCGAACAGTCTGGTTCGAGATGATCACTGTGGGTTCGAGTTGATCGAGCAGCGGATCCCGGAACCCGGTCCACCAGTCGCCCTTGGGGCCTGCATCGGCCGGCGCTGCCGGCGCCCAGCCGGGTATCTCCTTGTATTGCGCCCCGAGCGGAGACACAGGCGGCGGCCGGTGGTAGTCAGGGCCCACGAGGCAACCCGCGAGCAGCAGAGTAAGCGGCAAGAACGCCGCGTATGCGGCGGCGCGAATCGTCATATGCCGGACCCCATTTCGCTCTGGCGCCGGCGGGAGAGCCCCGAAGCGAGCTTGACCAACTTGAGCCGCAGCCGCTCGAAAGAGAGATAAATCACCGGTGTTGTAAACAGGGTGAACATCTGACTGAGGATCAGGCCGCCCATCACGGTAATGCCCAGCGGCCGGCGCAGCGACGAGCCCATGCCGATGCCGACGGCCAGCGGCACCGCGCCCAGCACAGCAGCGGCGGTGGTCATCAGGATCGGCCGCAGGCGGATCACGGCAGCCTCGTGAATAGCATCGCGCGGATCGCGTTTCTCATTGCGTTCAAGATGGATCGCGACGTCGACCATCATGATTCCGTTCTTCTTTACGATCCCGATAAGAAGAATAATCCCGATCAGCGCGATCATCGAGAACGGAACGCCGAATATCAGCAGCGCCAGCGTAGCACCGATCCCGGCGGAGGGAAGGGTCGAGAGTATGGTTAGCGGATGGATCGTGTTTTCGTACAAGATGCCGAGCACTATATAGACGGTGACCAGAGCGGCGAGAATCAGCAGCGGGATCGTGGCGAGCGAGTTTGCGAAGACCTTCGCTGTGCCCTGAAGGCTGCCGTGAATCGAGGCAGGCGCGCCCAGATCGTGCATCGCCGATTCAATAGCCGCCTGAGCGACGCTCAACGATCCTCCCGGTGGCAGGTTGAAAGAGATCGTCGCTGCGATGAGACCGCTCTGGTGGTTGACCTGGATCGCCGTATGGTTGTTGACCGAGGTCGCCAGGGCGGGCACCGGCACCATCGTCTCCGGGGACGTGCTGTCGGCGCTGGCGCTCGACGTTCCGCCGCGGCTGTTCGAGATTGTGTTGGTGTTCGAGTTTGCCTCCGCTGTTTCTGCGAACGCATAGAGCGAGTTAGAGCTGGAAGCGGCCGCCTGTGATGACATGGCCGGCGAGTATGGAGTAACGCCACTCACCGTGCCGGGGACCATCTGCGTCGATGCCGTACCGGTCACATTGGTCGCGGCGGTGCTGAAGAAGATCCGATTAAGTTCCTGTGGATGCTGCCAGTATTTCGGCGCGACCTCCATCACGACAAAGTACTGATTATAGGGATTGTAGATCGTCGATACGGTGCGCTGGCCGAATGCGTCGTAAAGTACCTGATCGATCATGCTCGGCGTGAAGCCGTAGCGCGCCGCCGTGGGCCGGTCGATCGTCACATAGGTTTGCAGGCCATTTTGCTCCATGTCGGTATTGAGATCCGTCAATTCATCGGGATGCCCTTTGAGGGCCGCAATCAGTTTCGGTACGACCCGGTAAATGGCATCCGGATCGTCGCCTCGGAGCGTATACTGGTATTCCGCCGCCGATTGCCTGCCGCCAATACGCAGATCCTGCGCCGCCTGCAGAAACAGCCTCGCCCCGGCGACGCCGTTGAGCTTGGGACTAAGGCGTTGGACGACTTCGCCTGCCGAGGCGCTCCGCTCCGAGAATGGTTTCAGTCCAATGTAGACATTGGCCGTATTGCCCGCCCGGCCGCCCGATCCAGAGCCGGCGCTGCCGAAGACCGAGCCGACCGCGGGGTCTTTTTGGACGATAGCCTGCAATTGCGCCAGTTTCTGTGACATTGCCGGGAACGAGATGTCCTGATCGGCGATAATTTCCCCGATGATAAAGCCGGTATCCTGTTCCGGGAACAAGGTTGAGGGGAGCAGCCGGAATAAGAAGACGTCTCCCGCGATTAATCCGACCACAACGAGCCCGATCAGCAAGGTTCGGTCCAGCACCTTCCACAGCACCCGCGCATACGCATTCTTGAAGCGGTCGAATTGATGCTCTGCCCAGTCGGCCCAATGCGCCCGGGACTCCGGAGCCGTGCGGCTCTTGAGCAGGCGAGCGCACATGCAGGGCGTGATGGTGAGCGAAATCACCATCGAGATCAGAATGGACATTGATAACGTTACCGCGAACTCATGGAACAGAAGGCCCACCGTTCCCGGCAACAGCAGAATTGGGATGAATACGGCGATGAGCGACAGGCTCATCGAGATGACCGTGAATCCGACCTCGGCGCTGCCTTGCAGGGCGGCCTCGCGCGGGTTCAGGCCGGCTTCTAGATGGCGCACGATATTCTCAAGCACGACCACCGCATCGTCCACGACGAAGCCAGTGGCGATGGTGAGCGCCATCAGCGATAGATTATCGACGCTATAGCCGAGCAGATACATCGGCCCGAACGTGCCGACGATCGACAGCGGCAGCGCTACCGCCGGTATAGATGCCGAGCGCACCGATTGCAGGAAGACGAAGACCACGCCGATCACCAGCACCACCGCGATGCCGAGCGCGCGCTCCGTGTCGTCTACCGCGGCGTTGACCGATTGCGAGCGGTCCATCGCGAGATGGACGTGGATACCGTGCGGCAAGCTCGCTTCGACAACCGGAAGGATTGCCCGGATCTGTGCGTCGGTCGCGACGATATTCGCGTTGGGCATCGGAAAAACGATGACGCCCACCGCCGGCACACCATTGTAGAGTCCGATATTGCGGATATTCTCGTTCGAATCGATCACGTCAGCGACGTCGTGCAGCATCACCGGTGCGTTGTTGCGATAGGCAATCACGAGGTCCCGATAGTCCGCCGCCTTCGTCGCCTCATCGTTTGAAAGGACCTCGAAACGTTGATCGCCCTGGTCGATATAGCCTTTGGCGCTGTCGGCATTGGCGGCGGATACGGCCGCCCGCACGTCCTCCAGGCCGATGCCGTAGCTATTGAGCTTGTCTGGTTCGAGCTCGATACGCACGGCCGGCAAGGCCGCCCCGCCAAGCGTGATCTCGCCAACGCCGCTGACCTGCGACAACTGCTGCTGAACCACCGTGTCGGCGCTGTCATAGAGCTGAGCCGTCGTCAGCGTCTTAGAGGTCAGCGCCAGGATCATGATCGGTGAGTCAGCCGGATTGTAGATGCGCCAGGTTGGGTTGCTGCGCAGGCTCGTCGGCATGTCGGCCCGCGCCGCCTGAATCGCTGCCTGGACGTCGCGCGCGGCACCATTGATGTCGCGGCTCACCTCGAACTGGACGACAATCCTGGTAACGCCGACATAGCTCGACGAGGTCAGCTCGGTCACACCGGCGATGACGGCGAGACGCTTCTCCAGCGGTTCGGCGACCGTGGCGGCCATGATCTCCGGCGCCGCCCCGGCCATATTCGCCTGGACGACGACCATCGGAAAGGTGATGTTCGGCAAGGGAGCCACCGGGAGGTGGATATACGCGAGTGCGCCCGACAGGAGGATGGCGACTGCCAACAGAGCCGTCGCAACCGGTCGCTCGATGAAGAGCGCCGATATGTTCATGTCGTGCTCTCGGCCCGCCGGAAACGCCGTGCCAGGCGATCGAAGAAAAGATAAATCACCGGTGAGGTGAAGAGCGTCAGCATCTGGCTCAGGACGAGACCACCGATGATCGTGACGCCTAGCGGGCGGCGTAACTCGGAACCCATGCCGCCGCCAACCAGCATCGGAAACGCGCCCAGGATCGCGCACATCGTTGTCATCAGGATGGGCCGGAAGCGCAGGATCGCCGCCTCGAAGATCGCCTCCTCCGCCGACTTACCTCGCTCGCGTTCCGCTTCGAGGGCGAAATCGACGATTAGGATCCCATTCTTCTTGACGATGCCGATCAGCAGCACGATCCCGATTATGCTGATGACATTCAGATCCATGCCGCCGAGCATCAGCGCGATCAGCGCGCCGAGCCCGGCCGAGGGCAAGGTGGAGAGGATGATCACCGGATGGATATAGCTTTCGTAGAGCACGCCCAGCACGATATAAACCGCGACGAGCGCCGCGAATAGGAGGAACCCTTCGCTCGACAGCGAACTCTCGAATGCCTGCGCCGAACCCTGGAACGAACTCGCGATCGACGGTGGCAGGTGCACCGAGGAGATCGCGCGCTTGATCTCGTTGACCGCGGTGCTCAGCGACGCGCCATTGACCAGGTTGAAGGATATTGTCACTGCGGGGAACTGCGCCAGGTGACTGATTACGAGCGGCGATTTGCCGACCGTGATATCGGCAATCGCGGACAGCGGCACCTGGCCCGAGCTGCTCGTCTCGCTCGGCAGATAGAGCGTGCCCAGCGATTGCAGGTTGGGAAGGCGCTCTTCTTTTGCGACCAGGATAACCCGGTATTGGGTCGATTGGTTGAAGATCGTGGTGACGATACGCTGCCCAAGAGCATCATAGAGCGCGTTGTCGATGGTCGCTGGCGTGATGCCGAAGCGTGCGGCGAGCTGCCGGTTGACCTCGACATTGACTGTTAGTCCTTCGTTGTTGAGGTCGCTCATGACGTCGTTGACCGACTTCATCTGCTTCATTTTATCGATGATACGAGGGACGTATTTGTTGAAATCCTGCGGGTTCGATCCACGCAGCACGAACTGGTACTGGTTCGCCGAGATGGTCGTATCGAGCGTCAGGTCTTGCTCGGGCTCGAGATAGAGCCTGACGCCGGGAATATGCGCTGTTTCGCGCTCGATCCGCCGCCCGATCTGCTGCGCGGTGAGGCTGCGGGCACTGATCGGCTTGAGATTGATCAGGAAGCGGCCGTTATTGAGGGTCGTGTTAGTGCCGTCTATCCCGATATACGAGGTCAGGCTGGTGACGGCGGGATCGTGCATGATCACGCGGTCCAACTCCATCTGCCGCTCCGACATTGACTTGTAAGAGACCGAGTTGTCGGCGACGCTGATTCCCTGGATGACGCCGACATCCTCGACCGGGAACAGGCCCTTCGGGATGACGAAAAAGAGGAAGCCCGTCAATGCCACGGCGATGACGGGGATCCACAGGGTCAGGCGCTGATGGCGCAGGACCCAGCGCAGACCATGCTCATAGGCGTCACGTGTCCGGTCGAACAAATTCTCGCTGACGCGCTCGAACCAGCTCGGACGGCGTTCGCCCTCGCGTCTGAGCATGCGAGCGCAGAGCATCGGCACCAATGTCAGCGAGACAATGGCCGAGAGCAGGATCGTGACCGCCAGCGTAACCGCGAACTCGCTGAAGAGACGCCCAACCACGCCACCCATGAACAGGAGCGGGATGAGCACGGCGATCAGCGATACGGTCAGCGAGACGATCGTGAAGCCGATCTGGCCCGCGCCGGTCAGTGCGGCGTCGAGCGGGCTCTTCCCCTCTTCGAGATAGCGCACGATGTTCTCGATCATCACGATCGAATCATCCACGACGAAGCCGGTCGCGATGATGAGCGCCATGAGCGACAGGTTGTCGATCGAGTAGTTGAGCTTGTACATCAGCGCCAGCGTGCCGATCAGCGAGACCGGCACTGAAATGCTCGGGATGATGGTCGCCGGAACATTCCTCAGAAAGACGAAGATCACCAGCACAACGAGCACGATCGACAGCACCAGCTCGTAGAAAGCATCACTGACCGACGCACGGATCGCGGTGGTGCTGTCCGCAACGATCTGCACATGCATCGATTGCGGCAGGCCCGCCAGCAGCTGCGGCATCTCCTTCTTGATCTGATCAACGGTCTCGATGACATTGGCACCCGGCTGGCGCTGCACGTTGAGCACGATCGCGGGCGTCGTGTTGATCCAGGCGCCCTGCTCGACATCCTGTGCGGCCTCCTTGACCGACGCGACATCGCGCAGCAGCACCGGCGAGCCATTCTGGTAGGCAATGACCGAGTTGAGATAATCCTGCGGGTCAGAGATCTGATCGTTGTCGTTGATCGTGTAGTCGAGTTCCAGGCCGTCGAAGTTGCCCTTCGGTTGCATCAGCGTGATATTGCTGAGCAGCGTGCGCAGATCGTCGATGTTGAGGCCGTAGCCGGAGAGCTTCTGCGGATCGGCTATCACCCGAATCGCCGGCACGTTGCCGCCGCCCAGGCTGACGAGGCCGACGCCCGGCACCTCGGCGATCTTCGAGGCAAGCCGAGTGTTCGCCATGTCCTGCAGGTCGATGAGGGACATCGATTTCGAGGTCACGGCCAGCGTCAGGATCGGCTGATCGGCGGGATTAACCTTGGCATAGGTCGGCGGCGCCGGCAGTCCGGTCGGCAGGAAGCTGTTCGCGGCGTTGATCGCCTCCTGCACGTCTTGCTCGGCGACATCGAGATCCATCGAAAGGTCGAACTGCAACGTGATGACCGAAGCCGTCGCGGAGCTGGAAGAGATCATTTGCTGCAAGCCGGGAATCTCGCCTAGCTGCACCTCCAGCGGCGCGGTCACCGTGGTCGACATCACTTGCGGACTGGCGCCCGGATAGAAGGTCAGAACCTGGATCGTCGGATACTCGACGTCGGGCAGGGATGACACGGGCAGGAAGCGGACCGCCACCAGGCCAACGAGCACGATTGCGATCATCAGCAACGCCGTCGCCACCGGCCGCATGATGAACAGGCGGGATATGTTCATCCGGGCGGACCGTTTTGGCTCGGTGAAGGGGCGCGCTGACCCGGTTCTCCGCCAGTTCCAGAGCGTCCGGTCTTTGCCGTGTTGGCGACCTTGATCTTGGCGCCGTCGCTCAGCCGGTCAGTGCCGTCCGTCACTACCAGGTCGCCGGTAGTGAGACCCTTCAAGATGACAGTGTACGTGCCGTTACTCGGTCCGACCGTGACTTTCCGCACCGAAACCGAGTCGTCCTTGCTGTCCTTGTTGACCAGATAAACGTAGTCGCCGGGAGCGCCAGTCAAGACAGCAGGGGTCGGCACCAGCACGGCACCGGTTAATGTGTTGACGAGCAGCTGCACGTTGACGAACTCATTCGGGAACAAAATCTCATTATCGTTGGGAAACATCGCGCGCAGCGTGACTGTGCCGGTGCTCGTGGTCATTTGGTTATTGAGTGCGTACAGGGTGCCGGTCCCAAGCTTCTTGGTGTTATCGCTGGTAAACGCCGTCACCGACAGCTTCGCACCGGGCGTATTGAACCGATCGACGACCTTGGCGAGATCGTTCTGAGCGACCGTGAATTCGACCGTGGTCGGCTTCATGGTGGTGATAACGGCAAGGCCCGTGCTCGAGCTTCCGGTTATGTAGTTCCCCGGATCCACCAGACGCAGGCCCACGCGGCCGGCTACCGGCGAGGTGATGTGGCAGTAGATAATGTCGAGCTCGTACTGGGCGATATTCGCCTGATCCATCTTGACCGCGGCCGCGTCCTGCTGCACCAGGAATTTCTGATCTACGTAAGTCTGCTCAGCGATCGATTTTTGCTTCTCCAGCCGCGCGTAACGGGCAAGGTCTGAACGTGCTTGCGCCAGCGTCGCGATATCTTTCGCAAGCTGCGCTTCCGCTTGCTGCTTCAGGACCTCGTAGGGGCGCGGATCGATCTGGGCCAGCAATTGACCCTTCCTGACGTCCTGCCCTTCCTGGAAGGGCACTTCGGTCAAATAGCCGCTGACCGCCTGGTTTGGCAGCACGGTAACCGTGGCGATCGGCGTAACGGTGCCCAGCTCGCTCAGGATTACCGGCATTTGGCCCAGTTGCGCTGGCGCAACTTCGACGACTTGCGATCCCATACCCTTGGATGGCGGCTTTTCGGTCGCAAGATGCCACACCACGAGAGCGATCAGGATCAACACCCCGAACGCCAGCCACCAACGCAGACGATGGTTGCCAGGACGAGAAAACGATTGAGTGTTCGTATCTTGGCTCATGTATAGAACATGGGTGCTGAGAAGCAACAATACAGAGGTACAGTTAAGCCGACGTCAGTGAGAGCCAGTAGCGTCTGTGAGAGCCGATAGATAGTTGCGGAATGGGCGTTAAACCTCTTCTTCCAAAAGCCAGCAAAAACGTCTCGTGCCTAATCAAGGGCAAAACAAGCTGATGCGCAGCCGGAGGAGACTCGGAGCAGTTTGTTAAGACGAGCCGCCGCGCAAACAGTTTCAGATTATTTTCTAGACCGCCGGGGAGTGACAAGATTCCTCCCGGTCTCAAACGAAAATGGTGGAATAGGACCGTAAGGTCAAGCCCTCGACTCCTCACCTTTGACGAACCTTGGCCGCTTCAGCTTCTCTATTGCACGTCTAAAGAGCCGACTCTTTCTCGGCAGCGCCGACATTGAGGCCACCGCCACTGAAGGAGGATGTGATCAGGTGATCGAGGCGACGATATGCCGCGATCCGCTGCTGATCGATTATTCCTTCAGTATACGTCGCGCAACTGCCAAGCAGGCCGCAGATCAGGAGCGCCCGTCACGATCTGAATCGGGAATGTATCGCTCTCATACGCCTGATGAAACGAGGTTGAGCCCAGCGTGTTGCGACTGAAATCCATCGCCAAGGCGAAGTCCCGCACGTTCGCCGTCACTCACCAAACCCGGCTCGCCATCGGATTTTTCCTCTGCAGCGTCGGGGTGAGGCTCACCAATTAAACCCTCTTCGGTCGACATAACTCAATTCCTCAATCGCAATTTTGAAAAGGAGAACCTGGACAGGCTTCCGACAACGACCACACGAAATCCCGTCGCGACCATGCTCTTGACGGCAAAAGCTGGGGCTTACCGACCGGATTAGAGTTCAGGAGCGTGATCCCATCAGTACTGTCGTTTTCGATCGACGACACAGCGTGACAGCTTATGCATGAAGATTGTTTCAACGGAATCCCGGCGTTCTCGGCTTCGGTAATCGAGTTACCAAGCAGGGTAGGCTTACCATCAGCATCAACGAACCTGACTTGGACGCCATCGAGGCGATAGTTCCTCCATTCTGGCGCGAGGTTCGCCGAATCCATCAAAGCAATGAGTTGTGGCGTGAGATTGGTATTTGCGCCATGCGTTCTGAGCGGGTTCGAGCCGAAATCGTCGCTACAGCCCAACACCTGACAACGGTTCGGGTTGGTTATCGAGTTCTGAGGCTCCCATGTCGCCCAGATCCAATTGTTCAGCAGTTTGGACATCAGGCCGATTCCGGCGAGCGCGTAGCAGTTGCCGTTAATCGTTTCGATATGAATGCCAGTCTGCAAACTCGATGGGAGGTTATTGCAATCGTAACCGAGGCTGGCCAATTCGATCCAATCGACCTTAAGCTCGATCGCTGGGCCAGGAAATTCTATTCCACTCTCCGAAGCGGCTGCTGGTATCTGACCAGAGCGGTTCCAAAGGCCATCGCCCGCTATATAGTCCTGTGTAGCGCCGTTCTCTCGGACTTCTTCGCAGATCACCAGCGTTGATTCGCCATTGGGAGGATCAGCGGCGATATTGCAATCCTGATCTGCTGCGCCAAGCAGGCCCTTGACGGTCGTTGCGAGACTGGCGCTCTTTAGAAGCGCTAGTGGACTGCCATGAAGCGCGTGTGTCGTGCCGTTTGCGACTGCGAGAGAGCTAGGTATCGTCAACCCGTTGTCGGGATCAGGCGGATACATCTGATTCTGCTCAATCCAATTCTCCCAGGTCACATACGGATACTGATTGTTATTCACCGGGCAGGTAGCCGCGATCAGAAGCCCCCATGCAGTCTTGTCTGGTGATGACAACATGTGATTCGGTGGAGCGCATGGATTGAGCGCTTTTGAACTAGCGCTTGCTTGTCCCGTTGTCGAGCGGCTTCCTCCAACCCCTGTGAAAAGGCCCGCGAAGATTAGGATTCCGGAAAAGATGACCATCTGTGGAATTCGTCGCATAGGACTCCTGTTCAGGTTAAGGAAGTAGGTCCATTGTCCAGTCTTTTAGTCGCAATTCAAGATCACAGTCACAATGCGCCCAATATGATGGTATCGCTGAGGTACTGCATTTCAGTGGGAGCTACAGTTTGATATTCCACACTCGCTATTCTATGTCGAGAGTTTGATGCTCTTTGTCCTAGGTTTGCTAAGTCTGGCACTACTGTTTTGCCAACAGCTCAGCACACCTCGCCTACTTTTCAAGAACCGGAGGAAATGCTTCTTTGATTCTTTATCGCGAACCCCTTCGGTGTGAGATGGCTCCGGCTCGAATAGTCAGTCCGAAAGGTGGATTCTTCGCCTGGCCATCATCTCTCCGCTGGCGCGAAGCTGGGTTAAATTATGACAACACCAGCGGAAGGAGTGGCGCCGAGCTTTGCCCAACAACTGCGACACCGATGGCCACCGAGAAGATTATCATCCGGACTATTGCCTTCTATCATTCGGCATCCTAATACGGAGCCGTGACCGTAAAGTTGAAGTTCATCGTCAGAATTGGCCTGATTCTGCTGATATCCGTGGTGCTTGGCGCATGCGGTGGCGGCAGCGGCAATTCAGGCGGTTCAACGCCGCCGCTGCTTGGAGCCGGCGGTTCCAACTCGATCGGGATCGATTACACCCCGGAATCTCGATGCAGCGACAATAACTGGACGACTAATTTTCCGGTAGCCTGCAATCCACAGCTTTCATTCACCTGTCCGACAGGAGATCCGCTGAGCCTTTGCCCGACTTCCTGCCAGAGCTGCTATAACGCCGACCTTGCCAATCTTCAGAGTTCGCTTAAAACATCGACGATCACGTCGTATCAACCGAATTACTATATCCTGACCGCCGCCGATCAACTTCACATCAAGGTGCTGCAGGGACTGTACAATGATGCGATCCCGAGTCTCGCCGCGAGCAGCTCGGCGAACAATTGTACGTATGCGGGTGCGCCGATTGCGCTCTGCGGATCCAAGTACGCGGACGCAATACTGGACGGCGCGTGCGGCACTACTACTCCGTGGAATCCCACAGATTTTTGTACAGGAGGACCCTACATTGAGCCTCTGAGTGATCCGACCCGCCCGTCAGGGCAGTTTATCAAAGACGGAACGATTATCGCGATCCAGCTTGGCAATGAAGCATTAGGTACAACAGTAAACGATCAGACGGTCACGGCGCAGATGATAAGTAGCGCGGCGCAAACCCTACGAAAAGCTTTGAACAAGCGCGGTTTCAGCAGCGTGCCGATCGTCGTCTCGTTGGTGCTTGGACAGGAGCAGGACTTCTGCACAGAGGGAGCGCCACCGGCCGGCGTCGACTATATCGCCTCTCATCCATATTGCAATTACGTGGCGAGTGTCCCGCCTAGTTGGCCTAATGACGGGGCGCAGTGCTGGAGCCAGGTACAAGCGCTGTTCACTACAGTATCTCAGCAGTATTGCGGTGCATCCAAAACCTTTATCGGCGAGACCGGATACAACACCGGATGCCCCAACAACCCGAGCGTGCCACCCACGACGATCGCTGACGAGCAGACTTTCATAAGCGCCCTCATGACATCGGTTTGCTCGTCTCCGTCTGCGTCCGGATTTCCTACTTTTCTGTTTGCGTATTCCGACGTGTGCCCATCCACGGGATGCGCTGCCGGATGCAGTGATGCAGGCATGCCAATTGAAGGCAACGGCTACTTTGGAATATTCCACACTGAAAACTACCAGACCGAAGGCACGGCCGTGCCTAAGTTCACACAACTACCTTCGCTCACCTGTCCTTGATGATTCGAGTGTAAGATGTATCCGAACCGAAAACGGCTCGGCCACCGGAGGCCTGCGATTCGACTAATTGCATTCGCATCGCGGTTTGCATCGCTGGCGGAAGGGGGGCTTAGCAGCCGCCAGTTTCGGTGAGCGCCTCGCGTATGATATCGATGACAACGCTCGGCGCCGTCACCATCGGTGCATGGTCCACCGGATGCGACCGTACTCGCGCGCGCATCCGATCGGACATAAAGCGTTGCGTCTCGTGAACAATCATTCGGTCCTGCTCCGCCATCAGAAACCAACTCGGGCGATCCTTCCAAAGCGGACGATTTACGGGAACCGTGATGCATGTGGACGAAAGCGGACGTTGTACCGCGCGGAGCACCTCCAATTGGTCGGCCGACGCATTCTGCGAGAACGCCGCCGCGAATGCCTCATCCGGCAGGTATATAAATCCGTGACTATCCGGCTCCAACTTAGGCGCCATCCTATGGGGCTGGTTGCGATAGAAGACGTCCGAGACCTTTTCGCCTTCGTCGGGAGCAAGCGCGGTGATGTAAACGAGCGCCTTCACCTTCTCGTTTCGCGTCGACGCGATCACGGCCCCAGCATAGGCGTGTCCCACAAGAACTACCGAACCTGATACTCGGTCCAGTGCGCGCTCGAGCGCCGCGGTATCATCAGCAAGCGAGGTCAGAGGCAACGGTGGCGCGAGCACCTTTGCGCTTTTGGCCAGCGGCCCAATCACTCTGGCCCAACTCGATCCGTCTGCCCATGCTCCATGCACCAGCACAACATTTAAGTTGCTATGCGGCATGGCCCCGCTCCTCTGACTGCGCGATCAACTGATCGGCCACGTCATTCAGGTTCGAGCCAACGATATTCGGCTGCGGCCCGACTCCGAGCAGGTCGTTCCCGGGACGCTTCACCAAGGCGGCGTTCCATCCGGCGGCGGCAGCACCCAGCGTGTCCCACGTATGGCAAGCGACAAGACATAGCTGCGACGGGCTGACGCCGAGCTCCTTCTCCACATGAGCGTATGCCTGGCGCGACGGTTTGTGATGCTTGACCTCGTCGGCGCTAAAACGGCGCTCAAAGAGATCGGCGATTCCGCCGCGTTCGAGCTGACGCGTCTGCACCTCGAGCAAATTGTCGGTGAGCGTGAAGAGGCGGAATCCGGCGCTGCGGAGTTTTCGCAGGACCGCTGGAACTTCACGATAGGGCGGCATAGTCGAGAACTCTTCGAAGAAGTCTTTTTTATCCGCCTCGTTGATCCTGATGCCGCGCGTGTCGGCAAGCATCTTCATCACCGCTGAACCAATATCGGTAAAAGGCACATATGATTCCGCTACGGTTAGAGCCACGGAATACAGAACGAGGTTGGCGAACCATAGGCGCATCGCGCTTTTGTCGCGAAAGATTCGCTCGAAGATCGGCTCCATGGTTGTCAGATCGAGCAGAGTTTCGTTCACGTCGAAGACGATCAAAGGACGAGAGTTCATTTGATTACACTCCGCTTTGCGTCGCGCCTAAGTCTCATCTCTGAGTCTTAGGTGCGAGAGGTGGCCGTGCCGCAAACTAACGGCCGAGAAAGTCGCGGATCGCCGCGGCAATCTCGGCAGCGTGAGTCTCCAGCGCGAAGTGCCCGGTATCGAAGAAGTGCACTGCCGCACTCGGTATATCTCGCTTGAACCCCTCCGCGCCGGCCGGCAGAAAGAACGGATCGTTCTTTCCCCACACCGCCAGAAGCGGCGGCATGCGCTCGCGGAAGTATTTTTGAAAGGCCGGATAGAGCGCGACGTTGCTTTTGTAGTCACCAAAGAGGTCGAGCTGCACTTCGTGTGCGCCCGGCCGCGCCAGATAAAAATTATCCAAGGAATAGCCGTCGGGCGAAATGCGCGTAGGATCGTACACGCCGTGTGTGTATTGCCAAACGGTCGTCTCGGGTGTGAGAAACGCGCGCAGCGCATCGCGATTCGCCTGCGACGGCTGTTCCCAGTAAGCTCGTATTGGATTCCATCCTTCGCTCAGCCCTTCCTCATAAGCGTTGCCGTTCTGCGAAATGATCGCGGCTATATGCTCGGGATGCTTCAGTGCGAGTCTTAAGCCGACGGGCGCTCCGTAATCAAAGACGTAGATCGCGAAGCGCTTTAGTCCGATAACATCCGTGAAGCGATCGATCGCATTTGCAAGATTCTCAAAGCTGTACTCGAATTCGTCGCGCGGGAGCAGGTCCGTACGCCCAAAGCCGGGCAGGTCGGGCGCCACAAGATGAAACCGATCTTCGAGCAGTGGAATCAAATCGCGGAACATATGGCCGGCGCTCGGAAAACCGTGCAAGAGCAGGATTGTCGGACAGCCGGGCCGACCGGCTTCGCGATACGAAATCTTGAGGCGATCGATAGCGGCGGTACGATAATAAATGCTTGCCATAGGAGTACTCCTGCAGGACGCTGAGAAATGCGTGAACTTGCCCCGATCAGCGGTTTTCCTTGGTTATCACGTTAAGTCATAACCTGTCAAGATACTTATGGACAGTTACTTTTAGCGATCGCTCCATAACTGCTAAGGTGGATCATGAGTACTCTGGCTAAATGACCAAGGACGAAACTCGTCCGTCGGCGCTGTTTATCGGCGGAGATCCAGCTCTCGATTTTCTTAATTCGATCTGTACGCCCGTAGACACGGTGGTCGAATGGATCGCGAATGGCGACGACTTGATGGCGTGGCTTGAGCAGTCCAGGCTGGTGAGCGCCGATGCGGTCGCAACCGTCCGCGCCAATAGCTTTTCCGGGGAACTCGACGCGGTCGCCGGTCAAGCCCGCGCGCTAAGGGAGCGGTTTCGCGCTTTTGTCGTTAAGCATCGGGGACGTGCGCTGGGACGAGGCGCGCTGCGAGAACTTGCGCCGCTCAACCGGATACTCGAGCGCGATGACGCATACGGAGCAATAGTCGCCGGAGCTCGCGAGCACAACGGACAGGTCGGCAAATCCGGCCTCGAATGGCGCTCGCTGCGCCGCTGGCGCACGCCGGACTCCCTGCTCCTGCCGATTGCTCAGGCGATCGCAAAGTTCATTACGTCCGAGGACTTTTCTCGTGTGAAATCGTGCGAAAGATCGCCCTGCACGCTTTTCTTCCTCGATACGACCCGCGGGCCAGCCCGCCGATGGTGCAGCATGACTGTTTGCGGCAATCGTACCAAACAGGCCCTCTACCGCGTCCGCCTCAAGCGAAAGAAACGCACCGCTTCCTGCAGCGCTAAAGCCTGACTGCTCTTCAGTGTTCTGCTTCGCGGGTAAGCGCAGCAGATGGGTACGGTCTTGGTGACTTAAAAGGACCACGTCCATAGTAACCTACTGGACTTGGTTCGGAGGTTAGCACGATAACAGTCAATTTTACGGGCGGGTTAGCTCTTAAGCAAGTTCGTGACGGGCGGGGCACGATAGGTTCTTGCTCCCGCCAGCGTTAAGCTCGCGCCGTCTGCGAGCGCGGCTTCGACGCATCCTCTGGGGCGATTGCCGCGCTCATCTACAACGTCGGGAGGCAACCGCCAAACAAGATCGCTTAAATTCGCGCGCTCGTTGGCGATCGCCTTACTAATGGAGCAGTGCGGGCTAGCGACGCGCGAGAGCACGTGCGTCGCCCGAACGCCATATGGACCGACGGCCATTCAGCGCAGGCTCATTGTTCATATATCCGCCCCGATGCGCGCAGTTCGGCAGGGAGTATAATCGAGGCTGTGCGCAAGGGCGCGAAAGCTGAGGATGAGTCTGAAATCTGAAGAATTGCGCCGGCGGCATCAGCGTTTCGTCTATCAGGCTTTCAGCGTCGCTCGCGCCGCCGACCGCCTGCTGATCAGATTCCGGTTCAAACTAGAACCCGACATCATCTTTTCGCCCGAACTTGCGATCGAATCAATCGGCCGTTCGCGTATCGATTCCATCAGCAGGAGCGCGCTCGACCGGCTGGCGTTTCATCTTGGGCTAATAGAGATGCTGAGCTATTGGAAAGCAGCCTGTCCGGGCGAGGTTGTGATCGAAGCTGGCACGCTCGACGACCGGCAGGTCCAATGGTGGAAGAACTTATGGATTCGCGGAATGGGCGAGTTCTTCTACGTTAATCAAATCGATTTCAGAGACCCCGCTTACCTGAGGATTGTTGCCCCCGCGCCAGCAGAGCAGATCGCGGAGCCGCTTGGCGCGTATAAGTCAGCTCGCCGCAGTCTGGTGATGGTCAGCGGGGGCAAGGACTCGGCACTTACGCTTCATGAATTGCGCCGGATAGGCGAGGAATTCGACTGCCTGCTATTGAACCCGCAAAGCTCCGCCATAGCGGTTGCAGCGGTTGCTGGAGCTACTTCGCCGATTATCGTGCGCCGTCGGCTCGATCCACACCTGCTTGAGCTCAATCGGCGCGGATATCTGAACGGTCATACTCCGTTCTCGGCACTACTGGCGATCCTTGGCCTTACCTGCGCGGCTCTATTCGACTTTGACCGGGTAATCGTCTCGAATGAGCGCAGCAGTGATGAAGGCAATCTGGAATACCTGGGGGTCGAGATCAATCATCAGTATTCCAAGACCTTTGCGTTCGAGACGGCAATTCGCAAGTACGCCGCCACGTATTTAACGCCAAATATCAACTATTTCAGCTTCCTTCGCCCGCTGTTTGAAATTCAGGTGTGCCGCAGTTTTGCGTCATGCCCCGAATATTTTGCAGCGTTCAGAAGCTGCAACCGCGAGCAGCGGCAGGGGACTTGGTGCGGCAGATGCCCAAAGTGCCTGTCGGTCTTCGTCTCGCTCGCGCCATTTGTTTCATCTGCGAGATTAACGGAAATTTTTGGGCAGGATCTTTTTCAGCATGCCGACTCTGTTGGGTTGCTTCGCTCTCTGCTCGGCATTGAGGGTGCGAAACCGTTCGAGTGCGTCGGCACCCGTCGAGAGACGCTCGCGGGACTGTTTTTAAGTCTGAAGCGGCGCAAAGCTGAAGCTGGAATGTTGCCGCCGCTTCTCGATCTGGTTGAGCGCGAGTTGCTGCCGGCAACGGGCATGGCATATCAGGAGCTGGTTCGCCTGTCAGACTACATTTTGGGAGAATGGAGCGACCAGCATTATTTGCCGCCTGAGTTCGCCGCGAGTCTCAGGCGTGGTCCCGTATATAGCGATGAAGTTGTCTGAACTAGGCGGCGAGCGTCTGCTGATCCTCGGCCTCGGCCGCGAAGGGCTGGAGAGCTACAGGTTCATCCGCCACGAGTTTCCTGAAATGGATCTGGGTCTGGCGGATCGTCTTCCGTTGGACAGCCTGTCAGCGGAAATGCGCGATTCTATCGATCGGGATAAGCGGATCAAACTTCATCTTGGCGACGAATACCTCTCGCAGCTTGCTAGCTACGATATCGTCATCCGCTCACCCGGGGTGCCGATGCGTGCACCGGAGCTTCGCGCGGCCCGAAATGCGGGCGTGCGCATCACGTCGCAGACGGAAATATTCCTGGCGAATTGCCGCGCTCGAATTGTGGGAGTGACGGGGACCAAGGGCAAAAGCACGACCGCATCGTTGATTCACGCGATCCTGAAGACAACGGGCTTCGATACGTATCTGGCCGGAAACATCGGCATCCCGCCGTTGCGGATGCTTCGGCGACTCGGCACGGACGACGTGGTTGTGCTGGAATTGTCGAGCTATCAACTCGATGGTGTGTGCTACAGCCCGCATATCGCGGTCCTGTTGAACATCACGCCCGAGCATCTGGACCTGCACGGCTGCTTCGCGGCATACGTCGATGCCAAACGGAATATTACGCGGTTTCAGACTGCGAACGACGTGTTGATTTACAATCCAACACATCCGACATCGGCTGAGATTGCGGCAAGTACTGCCGCTCAGCGGGTACCATTCTCGTTAGAGCTGGATTCAGACTCGGTGTGCTATCCGGAGAATGACTGCCTGATGTATCGAACCGACAATGCTGCGCGGTCAATCGTGCGAATTTCCGAGATAAACTTGCCGGGCCGTTTCAATCTGGAGAACGTGATGGCCGCAATCTGCGCGAGCAAGGTTTTGGGCGCTGATTCCGAGGCGATCGCAACAGCGGTACGCAATTTTGAGGCGCTGCCGTATCGCCTGGAGCGTATCGGAACTTGGCGCGGCATAACCTTTTACGACGACCCGCTTGCCACCACACCGGAAGCGACAGTAGCGGCATTAGAAGCACTTGGCGATCGGGTCGCCACGGTAATGCTTGGCGGCTACGATCGGGGAATTGAAATGAACGGGCTCGCACGCAGGCTACGAGGCACAGGGGTGAGCACCGTCATCTTGTTCCCGCCCTCCGGAGCGCGAATCTGGTCGGCTATCGCGCGCGAGTACCACGGCATCGCGCTTCCACAGCGTTTCTCCGTAGCGGAAATGCGAGAAGCCGTGGCGCTTGCTTTCGAAAACACACCGCCAGGACGAATATGCCTGCATTCGCCCGCTTCACCCAGTTTCGGCCTGTTCAGAGATTACGCCGACCGTGGCGATCAGTTTCGTCGCTATGTTCGCGACTTGGGTTCCATCACTTGAGTCGCGCGCGGGCCTTTCTGAAAAGTTCTTAGCCCGATTTGGAAGCTACGCGGCTGTCGTGATTAATCGGGTCAACGCGCCATGAGCCGCTCCCCGTCAGAACCAGGTTGCGATCATGATACCGAGCGAGACTCTCTCGATGCGCCACAGTGATCAGAACCATCGGGCTGCTGGAGAGCCGTTCGTACAGCATCGCTTCATTATCTGCGTCCAGAGCACTGGTCGCCTCGTCCATTACTGCAAATCGCGGTTTGTTGAGCAGCAGCCGCGCGAACGCAAGTCGCTGTTGTTCACCTTGCGATAGCATCTCGGGCCAGTTGCGCTCGGCGTCAAGCCCGCCGACGCGCTGCGGCAGGTCACCAAGATTAACGTTCTCGAGCACCCGGAGCACGTCGTCATCACTCACGTTTATCACGCGCGGGTAGCAAACCTGGGCCCGCAGCGATCCGAGGATCATGTACGGACGCTGTGGCAGGAACATCATTTGATGGAGCGGCGGCCGTTCGATATGGCCGCTGCCGGCGTGCCATATTCCTGCGATCGCGCGGGTCAGCGAGGTTTTCCCGACGCCGCTCGGACCGCTGACTAACAGGCGCTCACCCGCGCCGATCTCGAACGAGATTTCGTCTATAAGTTTTGTTTGTCCGTCGGGAGTCAGGAGTGACACGTGCTCCAGCGCGATATGCGGTGCTTCTGAGATGACAATTCCCGGTACCGCTTCTTCCGCGCGCGCTACGTCACATTCCTCCATATACGTTCCAAGCCGATGCACAACTGTGGCGAAACTCGTTATGTCCTGAAAGTTGGAAATCACCAAAGCGAGCGCGCCCTGCACTGCGCCAAATGCGGTCGCCGCCTGAGACATCTGGCCCAGCTCGATTTTGTGCGAGAAATAGGCGCCAGCGAGAACTACCCAGGGCATCAGGTTCAGCGAGTTGTTGTAGGCGGTCTGCACAAAACCGAGAAAAAGCTGCCACTTTAGCAGCAGCTTGAAATTCGACACGACCCATTCAAAACGGCGGGAGAGTTCGCGATGCTCCTGCGCTTCGCCACCGTACATCGCTATTGATTCCGCGTTGTCGCGCACGTGTACAAGACCAAACCGGAAATCGGCTTCGTAGCGCTCCTGATCAAAATTGATTACGACCAGCCGCCGCCCCACAACGATCGCGGCATACGTGCCGACCGCCGAATAGCCTATGAGCGTCACCGCGAGCCACGGAGAGATGGTCCACAGGATGCCGAAGAACGCCCCGGCCATAACGATCGCGCCGATGCTTGAATTCAAATAGCTGAGCGATGAGGAGGTGAACGAATTGAGGTCCTGCTGAATGCGTTGATCAGGATTGTCGATCTGCGATCGCAGATTCATCTGGTAGAAGGCATGATCGCTGAATCCGCGCGAGGTGAACCACTCTGTCATCCATTCTCGCCACAGGATCTGCAGTCTGCCGCTTAGATACGGGAGAAATGGACCGACCGCGACCACAAACCCGATCCAAACGAGGAACAGCTTTAGATATTTGAAAAAAAGCAGTTTGTTGTAATTCTGCAGCGCGTTGATTACGTCGCGATTGATGTAACTGAAGACTGCGGAAAACGCGACCAACAGCAGGATCATCACCACTACCACCGCGAGCAGAGTCAGCGCCTTGCGCTTGAGCTCCGAAACCCAGAACGGTTTTGCGAGCACCCATAGACGGCGCCAGAAAACCCGATCAAACCGGCTCATCGAATCCACGGATCACCTCTGGAAACAGATTTGGGGGCAGAGACACACAGGTCTGATCAGCGTCAGACTTGCGACCCTGACGCAAGCATCAAAGGGGCGTGACTACCCGGGCGCTGCTGCTCGGATATTGACGATGTTCGCAGCTAGAGCTTTGTGATTGCTCCGCAGGCGCGCAGCCTGTCGAGATCAGACGCGGCAAAACCCCAATCGCGCAGCGCCTCTTCGGTATGCTCTCCCGGCCGGGCCGGAGGACGCTGGATGGCGCTCGGCGTGCGGCTGAAACGCGGCGCGGGACCGGGCTGCACTACGCCGCCGGCCTCGATGAAGGTGCCGCGATGGCGATTGTGCGGATGATGTGGCGCCTCATCCATCGTGAGGACCGGGGCAAAGCACACATCGGACCCCTCCATGATACGGCACCATTCGTCGCGCGTTTTGGTGCGGAACAACGCGGCGATTTTTTCCTTCATCTTCGGCCACTCGCCGCGATCGTTCTGGCGGGGCAATTCCTGGCCCCCCAATCCGGAAAGCCGCAACAACTCGGAATAGAATTTAGCCTCGATAGAGCCGATCGCGATGTACCTACCGTCGCTGGTTTCATAGACGTCGTAGTAGTGTGCTCCGGTATCGAGAATGTTGTCGCCACGCTTGTCGGTCCAGAAACCGGATGCCCGCAGTCCATAGATCGCCGTCATCAGCGAGGCTGCGCCGTCAACC
This sequence comes from Candidatus Binataceae bacterium, assembly GCA_030041155.1. Lineage (GTDB taxonomy): Bacteria > Desulfobacterota > Binatia > Binatales > Binataceae > JBARDN01. The sequence continues at coordinate 29,402 of JASHOJ010000013.1, forward strand.
ATCGCGGCATCCACCACCTGACCCTTGCCTGATTTCTGCGCTTCCAGCAGTCCGGCTACGACGCCGAGCGCCAGAAACAGCGCACCGCCGCCAAAATCTCCAACCAGGTTGAGCGGCGGAACAGGCTTTTCACCGCGGCGACCTATGCTTCCGAGCGCGCCGGAGAGCGCGATGTAATTGATGTCATGGCCAGCCGCATGTGCAAGCGGACCATTTTGTCCCCATCCTGTCATGCGGCCATAGACGAGTTTTGGATTTCGCTCGAGGCAGGTGTCGGGACCGAGGCCCAGCCTCTCCATAACACCGGGACGAAAGCCCTCGATGACGGCGTCAGCCTTCTCGACCAGGCGCAGCACTGCCTCGATCGCCTCGGGGCGCTTGAGATCAAGCGCAACCGATCGCCGGCCGCGGTTGAGCAGGTTGTACTTTGTCTCCGAATTGATTCCGAGCGCTGCATCGGCGGTTCGGTCAATTCGCAGCACATCCGCGCCCATGTCCGACAGCAGCATCGCACACATCGGACCCGGCCCTATGCCGGCCAACTCAATCACTCGATAACCTGATAGTACTCCCATGGATTTTCACCTTTCTGATGCGATTCGTCGCGTGCTTGGCACAGTAATGTCTAGTATAGAATCGGACTCGGCGTCACGCTCCCAAATGGCTCAGAAACTCGCACCGCTGCGCATTGAAAAGCGATGGTTAGTCGACGAGGTTGGCCGCAGTGTGATTTTGCGGGGCGTTAATCTCGGAGGCGACTGCAAGGTTCCGTATCCGGATGGCGGAACGAATCATCCGACTGACTTCTCAAATCATCGCGAGGTTTCCTTTATTGGGCGTCCGTTTCCGCTCGCGGAATCAGACGAACATTTCTCTCGCCTCAGAACTTGGGGATTCAACTGTCTGCGTCTCTTAACGACGTGGGAAGCCGTCGAGCATCGCGGGCCTGGTGATTTCGACGCAGCATATCTCGACTACTTCGCCGAGCTCTGCCGCAGGGCAGCAGACTACGATCTTTATGTCTTCGTCGACTTCCATAATGACGTCTGGAGCCGGATGAGCGGTGGTGACGGCGCGCCGTGCTGGCTTTTCGGGAAGGTCGGAATTGATTATCGCCGGATCAGCTCTTCGGAGAGCGCACATGTGATGCAGGCGGTCTATGATTACGCGCGCGGAGGCCGCCAGGAAGATCGCTATCCGACCATGAGCTGGTCGCAGAACGCGAACTGGCCGCTGAATGGAATCATGTGGACGCTGTTCTTCGGTGGCCGCGATTTCGCGCCTCACATGACGATCGACGGGCAGAACGTGCAGGACTACATGCAAGAGCACTATCTTGCCGCGCAACGCGAGATTGCGCTCCGCGTTCGCGACCTTCCCAACGTGATCGGATTCGATTCGCTTAACGAGCCACATGGCGGATGGATTGGGCATGCTCTTTCCTATCGTCACCTGCAAGCAGGCGACGAGAATCCGCTGCCACCGGGACCGGGTCTCGCGTGGTCTCCGCTTGATGGAATCCTGCTCTCCCACGGTGTGCCGCGCGCCGTCCCGGTTCTCGGTTACGATCGCGATGCGCGGAGAGTGACGGTCAAGCACGAGCGTGTTATGAATCCGAACCGGATATCGATTTGGCTCGAGGGAGCGACGGATCCGTTCCTTCAGGCAGGCGCTCTCAGACTAAGCGCCGACGGCAGCTTCGATGTGCTCCGCGAGGATTTCTTCCAACGCGCCGCCGGGCGAAGAGTGAATGTCGTGGACGACTACATGGGCGCTTTTTTTGTGCGGGTGGCCGACAATCTGCGCGCAATCAATCCCGATTGGCTACTGTTCGCGGAGCTCGATCCGCTCTCGGGATTTTTCAGAGATCGTTTTCCCGCGAATACCCCAGCGGCGACCGTCAATTCCAGCCACTGGTATGATATTCGGACTCTCGGATCGAAAACGTTTGACCCCGATTTTGGAATGGCGGGCGCTACTGCGGAGAAAGCCGAGGCTACCGATCACCTCCAAGCTGTTTACACGCGCCAGCTTGAACATTTTGCGAAGGTATCCGAGCACATCAACGGCGGCGCACCGACGCTTATCGGCGAATTTGGAATCCCATTTGACCTGAACGGCGCGGCAGCTTACCAGGCATTTGCCCAAGGTGATCGTAGCGACGCACCCTGGAAGCCCCACATTGTTGCCCTTGATCTTATGTACAACGCGCTTGATGCGCTGCTCCTGAACAGTGCCCAATGGAACTACACCGCATCGAATCGCAACGATCTTGCTATTGGGGATGGATGGAATCAGGAGGATCTAAGTATCTTCTCGCGTGATCAGGAAACAAGCCGCGACGACATCAATAGCGGCGGTCGAGCGCTGGCTGGCTTTGTCCGACCATATGCCCAGGCAACTCAAGGAACTCCTCGCAAGGCCGCCTTCGATCGCAGGTCGGGTGCTTTCGAGTTCCTGTTCGACGCTGATCCGACCGTTGCTGGAGCTACGGAGATTTTTGTCCCAACTTTGCAGTATCCATTTGGATTTGACGTGGAGGTAAACGGCGGAAACGCACGGCTTACGCGCGAAACGCAGAAGTTGATAGTAAAGGCGTTGGTCACCGGAGAGTGTAAAGTGATCATCACCCGTCGGACCTCGAATACCTAATTAGTAGGTGCGAAAGCTCGCGCCCCGGGCGAAATGAAATTCGCCTGCAAACCCGGTTCTGGACATTAAACGAATGATTGATTTTCGCACCGAACCTTCGTGTTATCGGCATTGGCGAATCACCTTCACGGATTCGGTCGCGAATCTCGTGCTCAGTGTGGATGAAGCGGCACCTCTGGTGCCCGGATACGACCTGAAACTCAATTCATACGATCTCGGCGTTGATATAGAGCTGAATGACGCAGTCCAGCGCCTTCGATTTGAACACCCGGAGATTAAGAGTGTCATTATCTGTTCGGCAAACGATCGCGTGTTTTCCGCCGGCGCAAACATCAGGATGCTCGCGCAGGCGAGCCATCCTTTCAAAGTCAACTTCTGCAAGTTTACCAATGAGACGCGGATGGCTATCGAAGACGCCACGGCGAACTCGGGTCAGTTTTACATCACGGCAATCAACGGCGCATGCGCCGGCGGTGGCTACGAACTTGCGCTCGCAACTTCTTACATCATCATGGCCGATGACGGCTCAACAGCGGTGTCACTTCCGGAATTGCCGCTGCTTGCGGTTCTGCCTGGCACGGGAGGGCTGACTCGACTGGTGGACAAACGTGGCGTGCGCCGCGATCATGCAGACTTCTTATGCACGACAGAGGAAGGTTTGCGCGGACAACGAGCGGTCGAGTGGCGGCTCATCGATGAAGTCGTGGCGAAGAGCCGATTGCGCGAACTTGCTCTGGCGCGCGCACTTGAATTCGGCCCGCAGTCGGATCGGCCGGCCGAGGCGCGTGGACTTAAACTTGACCCGCTGGAGCGAAAGATCGAAGAGCAAAAGATCTCATATTCGAATCTGACGATTACCCTCGATCGGGAAAAAGCCTGCGCATTTTTCGATGTCACCGCGCCGGATACGGCCCCTCCCGCCGATATCTCCGCAATGCGCGAGAGCGGGTGCCGATTTTGGCCTCTAGCTTTTGCGCGTTCGCTCGAAGACGCAATTCTTCATCTGCGTTTCAACGAAGAGAGCATCCGAAGCTGGGTCTTCCGCACGAAAGGCGATCCAGCCGTCGTGAGCGCCTATGATACCTTCATGATCGCGCACGGCGACGACTGGCTGGTGCGCGAGATCCGCCTGTTCGTCGCGCGGACTTTGAGGCGACTCGACGTAACTTCGCGTTCCCTGTTCGCATTCATTGAACCCGGCTCATGTTTCGCCGGAACTCTGTTTGAATTGATCCTGGCTGCGGATCGAAGCTACATGCTGCGCGGATCTCGCGAGGGCGACGATACACCTGCTCCGCGAATCGCTGTCAACGAGATGAATTTTGGCGCCGTGCCGATGTACAATCGGCTGACACGCCTGCAGACGCGGTTTCTCGGCAGACCGGACCGCATAGAAGAGCTTCGGAGTTGCCTCGGAACGTACTTAACTGCGGAAGTTGCCGATAAATTGGGGCTCGTGACTTTTACCCCGGATGACCTGGACTGGGACGACGAAACGCGTCTTGCGCTTGAGGAACGCGCGGCGTTTTCGTCGGACGCCCTCACCGGAATGGAAGCGTCGCTGCGCTTTGCAGGTCCGGAGACCATGGAGACGAAGATCTTCGCCCGGCTCTCGGCCTGGCAGAACTGGATTTTTCAGCGTCCCAACGCAATCGGTGAAAATGGCGCACTCAAACTTTATGGGAGTGGAAAGCGACCCGAGTTCGATCGCAGGAGCGTCTAATGGGACTGAACTATTCAGAGCGGATCCCCAACAACGTTAATCTTTCAGGGGATCGCCGCTTGATGCGCGCGCTTGAGATTTGGCAACCGCACTTCCTCGAATGGTGGAAGGAAATGGGGCCCGAGGGTTTTCAGGCTGCGGACGTGTATCTGCGGACCGCGACTTCGGTCGACGCAAAGGGTTGGGCCACATTCGGTTATCTGAAAATGCCTGATTACAGGTGGGGCATTTTTCTCGCGGAAGCCAATCCGGACGAACGTATCGCGTTCGGCGAACACAAGGGCGAGCCGTTGTGGCGCGAGATTCCCGGCGAGTATCGTGGTGTCCTGCGCCGGCTAATTGTCACCCAGGGTGATACTGAGCCCGCGTCTGTCGAGCAGCAGCGCCATCTCGGCGCCACCTGCCCATCGCTTTACGACCTGCGAAATCTATTCCAAGTGAATGTGGAGGAGGGGCGCCATCTGTGGGCGATGGTCTATCTGTTGCACGCGTACTTCGGACGTGATGGGCGCGAGGAAGCGGAAGCGCTTCTCGGGCGCCGTTCCGGAAGTGGGGACAATCCGCGGATTCTGGGCGCTTTTAACGAACGCACGCCGGACTGGCTGTCGTATTTCATGTTCGCGCACTTCACCGACCGGGACGGGAAATATCAGCTCGCAAGTCTGGCGGAATCCGGTTTCGATCCACTGGCCCGAACCTGCCGTTTCATGCTGACTGAAGAAGCACATCACCTGTTCGTCGGCGAATCAGGTATCGGACGGGTCATCGAACGCACCTGCCAGCTGATGAACGCACACGATACAGATTCGGTGGGCCTATTCGGAGGGATCGATCTGGCGATCATCCAGCGTTATCTGAATTTTCACTATTCGATCTCGCTCGATTTGTTCGGGTCCGAACTTTCAACCAACGCGGCAAACTATTTCAGCGCCGGACTCAAGGGCCGCTACAGAGAAGACGATTGGCGCGACGACCATCAACTGATTGGCGCAACGCGCACCGTCCTTAAACCTGAGGGTAGCGTCATAGTCGAATCAACGCAACCAGCTCTGGTCGCTCTGAACGAAACGTTGCGTGACTCCTACGTCGCAGATTGCGAGCGTGCGCTTGCGCGATGGAACAAAATCATAGGCGCTGCCAATATCGACTTCGCGCTTAAGCTCCCTCATCGCGGCTTTCATCGCGCAATCGGGCAGTTCAGCGGCGTTAATGTGACCCCTAAAGGCGAGATCGTTTCCGCGCAGGGGTGGGAGTCGCGGCGCGATCAATGGCTACCGACCTCAGCGGACAAACAGCTCGTGGCGGATTTGATGAGGCCGGTTCTAAAGCCCGGGGAGTTCGCGAGCTGGATTGCGCCGCCCGTTCGAGGAATCAACCATCAGCCGCTCGATTTCGAGTACGTTGCCGATCTGCCGCAGGTCTAACCGCGGGCGTTGAAGAGCGTTTTCAATTCCGCAGCGACCGATATAATTTTTATTGATGGCGGACACGCAGCCCCAGCGGTTTACTTCGTTCATCAGCGCATTGCCGTGGATTCTGTATCTGGCCCTTCCCTGGCTTGGCTATCCGAACGTCGGTGTGGTCGCAGCGCTGGTCGCGGGTCTGTTTCCCACATTGCTCGCGAAGGCGCGTGGCCACAGCGTCAAGCTTGTGGATTGGACGATGCTCGTGTTCTTCGTTGTTGCGGCGCTCGCGACAATTCCCGGCGGCCGCTCAGCCGCGCTCTTTACTAGATATAATTACGTGATCGTTTGGGTGCTGTTCAGCGCGATGGCGTGGATAACAATCGCCGCCGGTGCGCCATTCACCATCCAATTCGCACGCGAATCGACTCCAAGAGAGGCCTGGAACACGCCGCTGTTCAAACGGGTTAATCTGGTGATATCAACGATGTGGGGGTCGGCTTTCACCACCAACCTGATCGTCAGCATGATGGCGCTCCAGCTTCCGAATGCCGCGACGATCCTGCAGATTGGTGTCCCGATAGCGACGATTGTTGGCGCTATTATGTTCACCAAGCGCTATACGGCCATCGTGCGAGCGCAGCCGCGCGGAGTCGTTGCACCTGCCGAATCCCGGAACTCCTCCGTCTAGTCGATTGCGAGACTCGCAAATGACACACACGACTCAGTCTGCGGCTCCATAGCGATTCCATACTTGAGCAGCCTTCCCTGACGACCGCTAAGCAGCGCAAGTTGGGTGTACAGTGGCGCGGCGCCGCAGATTTTCCGCGCGTCGCCATCTTTGGCGATATCAGCGAAAAACCCTTCCGGATCTCCGCGTCGGATATTTTCTATCAGTGCCAGATCCTGAAGCTTTACGTCCTCAGCGGTTCTTTCGTCCGCTGCAAACGCGTCCCCAAATTTTCTCCCCACGTGCGCAAAATCAACCGCGGCAAGCACCGTGACCTTGCGCCGTTCCCGCGCGATCATGGAGCCTAGCGCATCGAGCATCGATCGCACGCGCGGATCTTGCGCTGGCGATGTTCGAGTTCCAATCATCTCATGAAATGAGCTGACCAAAATCGGTACCGTATGATAGCCGTGCACGCCAAGCGCGTAGGCGAGAAAAAGCGCCTGAAATTCGATCGAGTGCTCGCTGCGATGCAGAATCTCGTCGGCGAAAAGATCACCGCTATAGAGCTTCGCAAGCTGGTCGACAAAATCTCGATCAGTCGGCACCGTTCCGAACGGTGTCACATAGTCCTTGCGAGTCGCGCTGAACAGCTCAGGGCCAGCGCCATAGTGCGACGTGCCGAGGATGATCACCAGCTCGGGCTGCTCACGTGACATCAGCTCGGCATAGGCGTGAGCGTAGGCCGCAGCACCTCGACGTGGATCGATGTGCGGAGCGATAATTCCCGCAGGAGTCTCGCGACCGGTTGCGCTAGGTGTGCGTCCCGGGCCCTCGGGGGGATCAAAGAACGTTGCCAGCTCGATGCGTGCACTCGCTGGATCATCGTAATAGCAAAGCCCTGCCAACGCGGCGGGCCGATTGCTGCGGACAAGAAACTCGTCCCGCACCGCGCGCTCATGCGCGCTGAATGAAGGCGAATCGAGAAAATGAGAACCGTCAAGAGCAAGCACAAGCTGATCGATCTTCTCGGTTTCCAGAATTTCGCCAAAACGCTTGGCAAATGCAGCCTGAATGTCACGAATTCCGTTGCGCCCATCAAACAATGTCACGATAAAGTACGCGCCCATCCCCAGCATTATCGGCTCGGGTGCGAGTCCGGTCGGATCGCGCAGGCAGATGTACGTCTGCCCGTCATGATCGATCGGAAATGCTTCGACTGCCCGAATGATCGGATGGTCCATCTTTGAGGGCTGGATAGGCGCCCGCTACGGATTCTGAAAAGATGGTATGGGCTTCGGCAGCGCCCGGCAAGGCGCTAAACCTGACGCACCGCTCGCTTACCGCGAAGAAAGGACCTGTTAAATGCCCTCAGGAACTCGCCGGAGCTTTTCGCTTACGCGATCGCGCACTCGAACCAGGCATGCCAAACCCAACCTGCGATATCGAATCGCGCGGGTTCGAGAGCTAGCGCCCGGAGAGTCGCTGAAATTCATGCTTCCGATCGGCAATGTGGACGAAGAGTGTCTTCTGATCAATTTCCGCGGCCAGTTTCATGCGTATGTGAACCGATGCCGCCATGTGCCGATGGCGATGGACTGGATCGATAACCAGTTCTTCACTGAAGGGGGCCGCTACCTGATGTGCCAGACGCACAATGCCTGCTATGAGCCCGATACAGGCGAGTGTATCGCCGGGCCATTGCCGGCTTGCGGTAAGTTCCTGTACCGCGTGCCGCTCGAAATCGAGGAGGGTGTAATCTACGGGCGAACTCCCCCGCAGCCGTTCGAAGACTAACCGCGCCTGAGACCGATCATATTTACTGGCGCGCAGCGCGGAAAGAAGCGGCCGACCGCAGAGAAATTTTACTCGTATTCGTCGCCGAAATGAGCGCGCACGATGCGTGCTTTCAGATATTCGAGGGTTCCGAGATCCTCCACGATATCGCCGCCGGTGTCATAGAAGAACAATTCCCCATTCTTCGTTCTCCCCACCGCGATGATCCATTCAAGATCGTCCCGGTCCTCGAGCAAATAGTTGATGGTCTGGGCCACACCGCGCCCCGGGATGATCGTAATCTTTGGGCGAGCGACCTTTTCCTTTTCCTGCTTGGGCATCTTTCTGAATAACCCTCTGGCGGGAAGGTACCGGACCGACTGACCTACATTAAGGATGCCCGGTTGCCTAAGTCAATACCGCATGCGCGGCGATCTCCACGTGATGCGTGTTCGGAAAGAAATCGAACGCCCGCAGCCGTGTCAATTTATAGCCAAACGAGGCAAGCGCCCGCAGATCGCGTGCAAGCGTGGCCGCGTCACACGACACATACATGACTCTCGCCGGTGCAAGTTTCGCGATCGGTTCAATCAGGTCCGCCGCGCCTGTTCGCGGCGGATCGAGAATGACAGCATCAGGATGGCACCTCGCCTGCAGCAGAAACGCGGCCAATTCGCGCGCTTTCATCGCAACGAAGTCTGCATGGCTCAGTTCCATCCGGCTCGCATTCGACGCCGCAGCGGCAATTGCGGCGACTTCCGAGTCAACACCAGTTACCGCAGCACCGCGGCGAGCCGCTGGGATGGTGAAATTGCCGACGCCGCAAAACAGATCGAGAAGCTTCTCGCCTGCCTTTGGTGCCGCTACCGCCATCACTTCGGCAACGAGCTTGAGGTTCTGTACCCGATTGACCTGACTGAACAGGTCTGCGCCGGCGTGCAGCCCGACACCTGGCTCAATCTCGATTTCGATCTCCGCATCGCCGAGAATCTCGCGATAATCTCCCGCCCGCAGGACAATACCTTTAAGCCGAGGATCGCTCTCAAGCACGCGTTTCGCTCGATCACGCTGTTGCGCGCCCGGAGGCTTTTTTAGAAATCCAACCAACACGACCCGGCCCGAACCAGCGGCAACGGACTCAATCTCGACTAGATCCCGCGAGAGTGCGCGCGCGAGCGCGATCGGCATCAGAACCATTTCGTCGGCGAGCATGCATCGATCGATCGGGACGAGGTCATTGCTTCCAAGTTCGTGGAAGCCGATCTCTCCCCTCGGTCCTATCTTGACGCGAACGCGTGACCGATAACTGAATTCCGACTGCGCGGGCTCGACCAAATTCGCGGATTCGATCGTTATGCCAAGAGCACGAGAGAGCTCCCGCGCTACGATCTCTCCTTTGAGCCGCACCTGAGCGTCGTACGCGATTTGCTGCCAGTCACAGCCACCGCAACGCGGCAGGTACGGACATGGCGGTGTTCGTCGCACCGGGCTCGCCGTTCTTATCGCTCCAATGCGGGCTAGCGAGTAATGACGCCGCTCGGAAATGGCGCTTACCTCGACGACATCGCCGGGAGCTGTGTTCGGCACCATCAGGGCCTTGCCGCCCATGTGACCGATCCCATACGGACCGGAACTCATGGTGGTGATTTCCACTTGCACCATCGCACTAACATTACGAGCTTATTTGCTGATTAGCGGCGACTCCAGCTTCCCGCCCCGCTATCGAAGCCGCCATCGCGCGCAATATAATCGCCGCGCCGGCGTGCAACGTCGTGACTTCACGTATGAAGGTGAGCCTTTGGCAACTGTATCTGCGATAACCGAACTGATCGATCGCAGCTTCCCCGCCGAATATGCGGCGCGCTTGAACATCTTTGCGCAGCGTCTTCTGGCACACGAAACGCGGGACCGAGATCACTCTTCTCCCGAGCGAGTAGTTGAGCTGGTTCGATCGATTTTCGATTTTTTTTCGCATCGGCCTGAGCCAATCACGGTGCGGCTCGCGTCCGGCGAGTCTGAACCGGTAACGCTGATCGATTCGACGATGCTCGATTGTCCTTTCATAGTGGATAGTCTGCTCGCTTACTTCCACCATCTTGGCGCACCAGTTCGCGTGCTGCTGCATCCCGTGTACAGGATCGCGCGCGACTCGCAGGGCTGTCTCATGTCCTTCGAGCAGTCTTCCGCAGCGGAGCACGGAGAGTCCCTGATCCACGCCGAGCTGGATCTGGTTGTGTCAAACCCGGAACGGATAGTTGGAGAAATTCGGGCGGTACTGCTTGAAGTGCAACAGGCCACCGGCGACTTTGACCGAATGACCTCGCGGGCACTCGCCATATGCGAGGAAACTGCCGCACAGCGCGAGCTTATTGACGTGCGCGATTTTCTTCGTTGGCTGGTGCAGGGCGGTTTCGTGTTTCTCGGCTACCGTCATTACGAAATCAGCGGTGAGGGTGCAAAGACCAGGTTCTCAGTCGAGCCGGGAAGCGAAATGGGGATTATGCGCGCGCATGACGAGTCTCGCTTCCGCAGCGCCGGATTGCTCGACGAGGTGGCACCAGCGCGTCGAAAGTTGTTTTTCGAAGGGCCCGCACTCGTGATCGGGAAAACCCGAGCCGAATCGCTGGTCCATCGCCGCGCCCCTATGGACAGCATCACCATTCGGCGTATCGGTCCAAACGATAGAGTCACAGGATTCGATCATTTCGTCGGGCTGTTCACCTCAAAAGCGTACGCGGAGGAGGCGGAGCATATCCCCACATTGCGAGAGAAGCTTCGGACAATCCTGGAGGCGGAAAACGCGGTCGCCGGTTCGCACGATTACAAGGAGATCGTGAGTGCCTTCAACAGCTTTCCGAAGGACGAGCTGCTGCGGGCCTCCGCTCAAGATCTGCACGCCCAGTTGCGGCCGATCCTGGATCTCAAAAACGAGTCGGCGGTTCGCCTGACCGTGCTTTCCGATTCTTACCGCGGCAATGTAATTGCGATGGTTGTGATGCCGCGCGAGGCGTTCTCGGCTTCAGTCCGTCAGAAGATTCAGGATGAGCTCGCTGCCGGCCTCGCCGGAACGCTCGTCTATTATTTCCTGGCTTTGGGCGAAGGATACACCGCAAGACTTCACTTCTGCTTTCTCGCCGAGCCTCCTAAGCCGCAGAAGATCAAGGAGCTGGAGTCCGCCATAGCCGCGCTGGCTCATCGATGGGAAGATCGATTGACTGATCGCCTGATCGAACAATTTGGAGCCGCGCGAGGCAGAGCCCTTGCCGGAAGATGGGATGGCGCATTCACCGAAGAGTACAAAGCTGCCACGCCAGCGGAGCGTGCGGTCGATGACATCGAGCGCGTGGAGCCGATGCTGCAAAGCGGTGAAGGTTTCCACGTGGAATCGCACCACGGTCATGATGACGCCGGAGATGCGAGCGAATTGCGGATCGTCGGAGTGGGCGCCGCGCCAATGCTTTCGGATTTGATGCCAATGCTGCAGAACTTCGGCATCAAGGTTCTTTCCGAGGAATTTCACGTTCTGAAACCAAGGATCGACGGACGTGCCGCGGGCGCATACGTGCAAGCGTTCTCGGTACAAAGCGCGGACAATCTGCCGCTATGGAAATCGCGCGGCTCCAGCGCGATAGCCGATGCGATCACTGCTGTTCGCGCGGATTACGCTGAAAACGATACGCTAAACGCGCTCGTGCTTACCGCAGGCCTGAAATGGCGCGAGGTTGCTCTGCTGCGGGGATACGTGGAGGCCGCCTTCCAGATGCGCCTTGCACCGGCGCGACCAGCTCTGCGCCGCGTCATTCTGAACTCTGCGCTGGCCAGAGCAATGCTCGATTTGTTTTGCGTCCGCCTGGATCCCGAACGCGCCGCAACAGCCGATGAAATTGCCGCGGCGCGTACCGCTTACGTCAACCTGCTCGGAGACATCGATAATATTGCCGACGATCGTACCGCACGGATGCTTCTCTCGATGATTGAAGCAACGGTGCGCACGAATTTTTTTCGCGCTGTCCCCGCTCCGGATCCGTACATAGCGCTGAAATTCGAAAGCGGCAAAATAATGGGCTTGCTCGACACGCCGCCCCTCTACGCGATCCACGTCAGTAGCCCGCGGATGGCGGGATGTCATCTGCGCGCGGGCAAGGTTGCGCGCGGCGGTATTCGCTTCAGCGATCGGCCGGATGACTTTCGGACTAAAATTCTCGACTTGATGAAGACCCAAACAGTCAAAAACGCCATCATCGTTCCGATCGGATCCAAGGGCGGCTTCGTGGTCAAATCTAGCGCCGTAGGAGCGGCCGCAGGGATCGAGGCATACCAGACGCTCATACGTGCGATGCTGGAATTGACCGACAATCTTACCGAGCATGGAATCGAACACCCGGAGCGGACCAAAGTGCTTGATTCGGATGGTCCCTACCTCGTGGTTGCTGCCGACAAGGGAACCGCGACCTTTTCCGACATGGCGAACGCAATCGCGCTGGAAATGAACTTCTGGTTGGGCGACGCGTTCGCATCAGGCGGAGAACATGGTTTCGACCACAAGGCCATGGGCATCACGGCGCGCGGCGCCTGGGAATCCGCGCGGCGGCATTTGCATGAGATTGGGCGCGACCCCGATCGCGGTGTTCCGATCACCATTGCAGGAATTGGCGACATGTCCGGAGACGTTTTCGGCAACGGGCTTCTGCGGTCGCGCAATGTGAAACTGATAGCGGCGTTCGACCATCGCGATATTTTTGTCGATCCCGATCCCGATCCCTCCGCCAGCTTCGACGAACGCAAGCGGCTCTACGATAAGCCACACTCCGCCTGGTCTGATTACAATCGGGCGATTATTAGCGCGGGCGGCGGGGTATGGCCGCGTGGTCAGAAGCGAATCGAACTTAGCGGCGCCGCGCGCGCTGCATTGGGCATAGAGGCCGAGACGCTTGACGGTGAAAGTCTCATCCGCGCGATCCTTCGTGCTCCGGTGGACCTGCTTTACAACGGCGGTATTGGAACTTATGTGCGTGCCAGCGACGAGACGGATCAGCAGGTTGGCGATCATGCCAACGATTCCTGTCGCATCACCGCATCGGAACTGCGCGCCAAAATCGTGGTCGAGGGCGGCAACCTGGGCTTCACTCAAAGCGCCCGAGTCGAGTACGCGCTGGGTGGAGGCCGCATCAACACCGATGCGATCGACAATTCGGCTGGGGTCGACACTTCCGACCACGAGGTGAATATCAAGATTCTCCTCCAACCCGAGGTCGCTCGCGGGCGCCTAAGCTTTGACCAGCGCAACCAGATCCTTTCTTCTCTTTCCGACGACGTTGCATCGAGCGTGCTGCGCGACAATTACGATCAAGCTCTTCTCCTCTCGCTCGAGCAGATTCGTAGCCGCACCCGCCTCGATACGTTTCGCGAAAACCTGCAGGCAATCGACGAACGCGGTCTGTTCCGCCATCACGATGAGGCAATACCCAGCCGCGACGCACTGCGCGAACGCCGCTCTCGTTTTCCGGGGCTCACTCGCCCTGAACTGGCGCTGGTAACCGCATACACGAAGATCGATCTCGTGATGTGCCTCGAGGGCACCGCGCTGATGGATGATCCTTATCTCGTCGAACGCTATCTGAAGCCGTATTTTCCAGCGTTGATTGTCGAGCGTTTCGGCGACAGGATTGCGACCCATCGTCTCCACCACGAGATAACCGCGACTCGAGTAGTGAACGAGATGGTCGACCTGATGGGTTCGATTTTCGCGTTCTCGCTGATGCGGGATCACGGGGTAAATACCGAAGCCGCGGCGCATGCATGGCTGATTGCATCCGAGGTGCTCAACGTTGCGGCGCACTCCGCACGTATCCAGCAGGTCATGCTCTCTGGCGCAGCGCCTTCGATCGACGAGGAATTGCAGGCGCATTTCGCGCTGGAGCGCGCCGCCAGCTCCGCTGCCGCGTGGGCGCTGCGCACCTTTGACCCCGATTTGACTCTCACCACTGCAATCGATCGATTTCGTCCCGCGTTCGAGCAACTCATCTCCACTTTCGAGCAGTACTTGCGGGCTGGAGATCGCGACCGGTTCGAGGGTGTCTATCGGGAACTGAGGGGCGTCGTAGCGGACGGGGAATTGGCTCACCAGCTCGCGCGTCTCGCTTTTTCCGATCATCTTCTTAATGTATTAAGCCTCAGCACGAGCCGAGCGACCGATGCGGAACGCGTCGCGTCTCTTTATTTCGGCATAAGCGAGCACCTGGATTTCACCAAGCTGGAAGCCGCCGTAGCAAATTTCGAGGACGAGGATCGATGGCGCCGTCGTGCCGCACAGGAGCTTGCCGATGAGCTGCGCGAAGGCAGAATCGAGCTCACACGCATCGCGCTCGACGCGGGAGATGTGGATGCGGCGATTGCCCGGCTAAAGCAGATGCGTCCGCGGCGGTTCGCCGATGCTCAACGGCTTCTGGCTGAGATTGCCACTATGCCCGCGGTTACAATGCCGGCGGTTCACGTCGCTCTACGCGCTATATCGCGTCTGGCCCAACCCGAGCTCAACTCGGAGAACTGATTGGCAATACGCGTTAGCCATTATGCCGACGCGTTGCTTAGCGGCATGGTTGGCGGCATTGACGCGGCAACTCCGTTGGCAATCGCCGGCGCCGTATCCGCGATCGACACCAAATCCTGATAAAGGCGAACGCCCGCGGCGATGAAAAATGCCGACGTGGCATAACTTACGCCGAGCCACATGACGTTTAGCAGAATGACGATGGTCCACACCACGCCAGTTAGCTGCGCAACAGGCCCCAGCAGGATGCTTACAATCACGAAAGCGGCGATCGCCCACGAGTTGTATCCGGACCACACCGCCAGGAAGACGATTATCCGAATCGCAACGGTGTAGAACCGCTTGCGCATCAGGTCGCGACTGTGGAGCAGCGAATGAAAGCTGCGCTGGTCTCCAAACACTAACGCAAACTCGGCGAAGTAGAGCCACAGGTAGACCACCGCCGCGCCCAGTAGCAATGCGAAACGCAAAACCGAAACCAATACCGAAACAGCAGGATATTGGGTCGTGAACGCGAGGCTGAACGCAAACTCCAGGATCAAAACCGCAACAATGGGCGCCAGTAGCTGCAATATCGCGATCCACAAATACGCCAGCGCAAGCAAACCAGCGCTTTTGTAGACGGCGATAGTCTCCGCGATTACGCCATGCTCCCGGTCTCCACCTTGGATGCGCCTGAGTTCGACCAGGACGACCAATCCAGCTGCCAGAGTCACCAGCGCGCCAACTCCGCGCAGGGTGTAAACAAGCCACTCGGGATATGGCTCAATGACCGGACCCGTCGCAGGATGATAGGGTTCCTGCGCAAGAAAGTATCCGACAGTTGTCATGCCCCCGCCGAGGGAGCTCGCGAGCCGATGCTGCAGATTCAGCGCTTCGGGCAGAAGACATAGTGACGCCGCAATGACCAGCGGCGCGAGCACAACCGCCAAGATGGTCCAGTTTCCACGCAGATCGTTTACCGCATTTCCCAGGTAAATGAAGCTGCTCTTGATTCGCGTCGGCGCCATCGTGCGTAGAAGGTTGTCATCGGCGACCTCGCGAAACAAGTCCGGCGTTCATCTCCGGCTCGCTCCTCGTGAAAGCTCATTCTTGTTTGCTGGACGCTGTATTTTCCGGATAGCCTTGTAGCTGTCGCAGCAAACCCTGCAGATTATTCGCCGAATCTTCGCTATTCACGGAGATAAATGCCATGGCAGACGACGCTCGCAAAGCAGCTATCGAGCAGGAAGGCAAAATGCTTCGGCGCCTTCGCTTCCTGGTCGATCTGACTTTCGCCACAATTGCGCAAGATTATGACATGAGCGTGGAGGACGCGTGGCGACACCTTATCGCGTTGAAGACAGCCGCAGTCGCGATGTTCCCAGGGAAAGATGGTACGTTCGATCTGATCTACTTGCCCCGCTTTTCGAGGCTCCTAGCCGAGCGTTTTCGGGCGAATTGATAGGGCGGCACTTTGCCGATAATGAGAACGCTTAGCGGCGAGATCGCCCGAAGCGATGGAACTCTAACTCGCGGTCAGATTACTTTTTCCCGCAAGATCGTAGAGGTACACGAGGGGCCTGCCTCCGGAAACGATTACATTCTGCCCGGGTTTATCGATCTGCAGGTGAACGGCTCGCACGGTGTGGACGTGATGTCCGCCGGAGCCGGCCAGCTAACCGATTTGGCAGCAAAGTTCGCGCGCGAAGGGGTTACTGGCTGGCTTCCAACCGCAGTGACCGCGAAACTCGATCATCTCGAACGAGTTCACCGCGCTATCGAAGAGGCTGCAGCTTCGCAAACGGATGGTCCCGACTCGACGATACTCGGAATGCATCTTGAAGGACCGTTCATATCCCCACGGCGGCTCGGCGCGCACGCGCCGCTGAATCTCGAACCTCGCGTCGAGAATTTAGAGCGAGCGCTGGGGATGCGTTCGCTAAGGCTTCTTACGATAGCGCCGGAATTACCAGGCGCGCTCGACGCAATCGCAAGGCTACGCACTCTGGGAGTTGCCGTATCGATTGGACATACCGATGCCACTCTTGAGCAGGCACGCGCCGGAATCGAGGCGGGCGCCACAATGTTCACCCACCTTTACAACGCGATGAGACCGCTGTCGCATCGCGATCCTGGCGTGATCGGCGCCGCCCTAGCCGCTTCGGATGCGCGGCCGGCGATAATTCCGGACGGCGTCCATGTTCATCCCGAGATGCTCAAGCTTGCGTACATCGCGCGCGGCATGAGGGGACTTGTTATTACCACCGATCGCGTCGCGCTCGCCGCGACAGATCCGACGGCTACGCTGAACGTCGGACGCGCGCGCGCCAAAATCGATCGTGGAGCCGCACGTCTTGCCGACGGCACTATAGCGGGCAGCATCATAACCATGCTCGATGGTGTTCGGCTCATGTCTCGCGAGGTTGGCATCCCGATCGCAGAGTGCGCCGTAATGGCGTCAAGCAATCCCGCGGCAATCCTCGGCCTGCGGGACCGCGGACGTCTTGACCCCGGCGCCCGCGCCGATTTGATCGTGCTTTCTAGGACGCTAGAGTTGAAAGGAGTGTTCGTCGCCGGCCGCGAGCTGCGGTGAAAGCCCTGCATCGCGCCGCGCGAACTGGAGCATCCGATGTCCCTCAACAGGTCCCGCCTCGACGCCGAGTACCCGCCCGTCACCACCGCTGTAACTGCGGACGCTATGCAGCAATATGCGCGCGCCTACAACGAGGACAATGCCGCATTCTTCGACGGTAAGCGGCCGGACGGAATCGTCGCGCCCCCGATGTTCGCGGTTGTCGTGTCGTGGAATTCGCTGATGAGCGTGATGATGGACTCAGAACTCGGCGTTGACCTACTTCGGCTCGTCCACGGCGAGCAGGATATGAATTTTTTAGCGTCGATTCGGCCGGGCGATGCTATAACCGCACGCGCAAGGATCGCATCTATTGAAACCCGAGCCACCGGAGAGACGATTGCGATTCGGCTCGATGCCAAGAACCAGGATGGTGCGCCGGTTGCGCAAATCATATCGGCAATGTTTATTCGCGCCGGAGGTAAACGCTCCGCAGCACAGCAGCGTGCCGATGAGCCGGATCGCGGCACACCTCTGCTGAGCGCCTCGCAAACCATCGATCGTGACCAGACCTATCGCTATGCGGACGCCTCAGGGGACCGAAATCCCATCCACACAGACGAGAATGTTGCCAGGCTGGCTGGTTTGCCCGGTGTCATAGTTCACGGGCTTTGCACAATGGCGTTCACATCAAAGATCGCGATTGACAAGCTTTGCGAAGGCGATCCATCGCGCCTCAAGCGGCTGGCCGTTCGCTTTTCGCGCCCGGTTCGTCCGGGTGAGACGATTACCACCAAGATCTGGAGCGACGGTGAACGCGCGAGGCGCAAGGTATTTGCGTACGAGACCTTTAATGGAGACAGAAAGGCTGTAATCAAGGGTGGAATCGCGGAGATCGCGCCATAACTCGCGGCGCCTGCCCAGGTGAAAATAACTATCGGCCTTTCGCTGTCGCTCAGTGGCAGATACTTGCCCATCGGGCGGCAGATCGAAGCCGCCCTGCGCCTGCTGGTTGCTCAGGCGAATGGTCAGGGCGGCATCTCAATTGGCAGCACCCAGGCAGAACTGGCGCTCGATTGCATTGACGATCAAAGCAACGCCAGTCGCTGCGCTGACATCTATCACTCGCTGATAGCAGAAAGACGCGCGGATCTCTTGCTCGGACCCTATTCGAGCGGCCTTGCCAGCGTCGCGGCGCCAGTTGCCGAGGGTGCCCGGCACCTGTTCGTAAATCATGGAGGAAGCGCTGACACGCTCTACGAGCGTGGGTACAAGATGATTGTCGGTGTCGCATGTCCGGCGAGCAATTATCTGACTGACTTCGTGCGCTTGCTTGCAACCCTGAAATTCTGGCGCAAACGCGTCGCGCTCGTTGCGCCTACAACGCCGTTCGCGCGCGCAGTAGTTGGCGGGTTCGAAGCGGCGGTCGGCCGGCGGTCGGCTCGCCGTCGCGGAGTTCGCATTCGAGTTAGATGGCGTGGCCGATTTGGACCTGAGACGCCGGCCGCACTTTTTCCCGCGCTCAGGCGCAATCGAGTGAACGTAGTCACAAGCGTCGGAAGCTATGATCACGATCTCTCAGTGATGCGCGCGGTCATCGGTGATAGTCGGCTCAATATCCCGGTGCTCGCGTGCGTTGCCGCTGGAGTTTCACGATTCCATTCCGATCTCGGCGACAACGCTGAGGGCATAGTCGGACCGAGCCTGTGGGAGACCGATCTCGATCTTGTACCCGATCTTGGCCCCGCACCGGCCGACTTCGCACGCTCGATGCGCAGCGATGCAGGAATCAGCGAGGTCGATTACCCGGCCGCACAGGCGTATGCGGGCGCAATGCTCGCGATGGCAGCGGTTGGAAACGCGCAATCTCTGGAACCAGACAAGCTCCGCGCGGCGTTTTCTCATCTGCACACGACCACATTGTTTGGCCCGTTTGCGATCGATCCTGCAACCGGCCGCCAGATAGCGCATACTCCGCTGCTCGTCCAATGGCATCGCGGACGAAAGGTGGTAATCGAACCTGAGCCGGAACTCGACGCTGGATCACTCGAACTTCCGTCTGGATGGCGCATTATCGCGGCTGGAATCGAGTTGCTGAAGCTCAATCGCCCCGCCGAGCATGACGACAACGAGGACGAGATCGCGGAAGTCGGAAATCCTACGACCGTTGGAGACAGCAAAGACGAGTGCGAACCACGTGATTAAAGATTGAAATCGGCCGCGGTCCCGTTATCAGATGCTGCGGCAGCAACACGGCAACATACCTGCTGTCACCGGCGCACGCGCGCCGGCAATACTCGGCAAGCTCACGCTGCCTCCCTGACAGATTTAAGAGTTATCTGACCGGATGCCTCGCGC
Source organism: Candidatus Binataceae bacterium (assembly GCA_030041155.1). GTDB lineage: Bacteria > Desulfobacterota > Binatia > Binatales > Binataceae > JBARDN01. The sequence goes on from JASHOJ010000013.1 coordinate 49,088, forward strand.
GGTCCCAGGCATCTAGCCTAATTGGCCCGGCGAGGTCGCTCCTAGAAGCTGCGCCTGTCCTCTGGGGCTGGAATTCCCGCCTTGGCCGCCGAGTCCAGCGCCGTCGAATGGAAAATGCCGTGCGCCATCGTAGATTGTTCAGCATCAGCGCGTGCCTGATAAATTTTCGAGCGTACCTCATGGGCGGCTTTGTCGTCCGGAGCCGCCGCCACTGCCCAATCCGCCAGATGCGCAGCGATTGCTAGGTCGCCTGCATCCAGCTTTTCGCGAGCGCGCGCGACAATCTTGTCGACGCCTCCCGCAAGCGCCGCAATCTCAGCTCCACGCTGCGCTTCTGTCGCAGGCTTGAGATGTGACGGCGTGCCATCGTACCAGCCGCCTTCCAGCCGCCATATATTCCGCACAATAAACTCCGGCTCATCGTAGACGGATTGAAGATATGGCTTGCCAGAAAGGTTATCCGGCGGTCTAACGCTGTGAATCACCTCGTCCAGCGACGTTCCTCCGTTCATCATCGCGAGCGTCTGGTCATACAGGCTCTGCAGAAACTCCGCCGTGTCATTGAGCACATGCCTGACGTTTAGAGCTCCGAAAACCGGATATCCATGGCCCGGCAACAGAACCTCCGCTCCAAGTCGGGCCATCGTGCGCAGCGCTTCGGCCCATTCCCGCGCATAACGCTGAGCCTTCTGCGGATTCCCCGCGTTCGGCGCCGCCCAGATGATCAAGTCGCCGGTGAATAATGTCTTGCGTTGAGGAAGGTAGACCCAGCAGTGGTCGTCGGTTTCTCCGCGCGCATGATGGCATTCGAACTTATGGTCGCCCGCCACCACATTCAGTTGCGTATCGAAGTAAGTATCCGGATACACATACTCAGAAGGAAACGATGAGGGTCGGCTGAATTGACGCGTGTTGATCACGTTATTGTAGCCGAGCGTACGCTTGTAGCGATCGAATCGAGCAGCAACGCCCTTCTGCCCGACGATCCGTGGGCGGGCAAGGTTGCGCGTGCGCGCTTCCTCCAGAATCGCAGGCGTACCGCACGCGTGATCGACATGCCCGTGCGTGTAGATTGCGGTATTGATGCGATCGGGCGAAAACTTGCGAATTAGCTCCATCGTCGCCCGCTGATTGAAGTACGCGCCAGTGTCGATCAGGACCAGCCCCTCGCCAGTCCTGACCGCGGTCACGTTCGCGAACCATCGAAAGAACATCACACCATCCGCCACTTCCTCGCTTTCCCCCGAAAATAAGAGCGGATGAAGCTCGCGAGTGCTGATCTCGCCACTGAGCAGCTTTGCCGATTTTTCTCTAATCACACCCATCGTGTTTTCCCCGCCCTGCGTCAGTCCTGATCGAGTGGATGCAGCTCGCGTATGTGCTTTATCTTTTGATGATCCACCCAGTCGTAGCGGCCGTGCTGATCGATAAGGCGCCCCTCGATTCCAGCCGCACGCGCGCCAAGCATGTCAATCGCATAGATATCACCCGCGAATCGCGCTTCTTCAGGCGACACACCGAGTCTTTGCAAGGCGATTCTGAAAATTCGCGGGTCGGGCTTTGCTACTCCTACCACGTGAGAATCGATAATCGTGTCGAAAAACTCCGCCAACCCGAATCTATGCGCATCACCTTCAACCTGGCCCTCGGCGTTTGAAACTACCGCGAGCTTGTAGCCCGCGCGCCGCATGCCATCCAGCGCCTCGCGAGTGCCCGGCCGCACGACCCGCCACAAAGTGGCTTCACGATGAATCTTTTGGAAGCGTTCACCATGCTCCCTAATTTCCTCCCGCGGAATTCCCGCCGCGCCGAGCCATTCGTGAAAAAATTCATCATATCCTCGGCTCAGTTCGCGCCCCGTCTCGCGCATCATGTAGCGATCGATCATCGCCCGTCCGCGGTACTCCGCGAGCTCCAATGTTAAGGCGTCGACCTGGCGACCCGGCCGGCTGAACTCACGTGCGAGCAAATCATAGTCGAGAAAGGCAAGGGTTCCACCGAAATCAAACAAGAGCGCTTTCACCCGCGCTTTCTGGTGTATAGATCGTTTCTTATCGCTCATCGCACCTGCCAGCGTAGCCGTAGTGTAGGCTGCGAGCCATCCATACGACGCGCGCGACGATCCCCGGTTGGCATCGACAGCGTAAAAAGATAAGATTTTTCTGGATTTTTACATAGCACTAAATTGACGGAGAGTCGCGTGTATACAGGAATAATCGAAGATCTCGCGGTGGTTGAATCGATACGGCGGGAGCGGAAAGGCGCGACTCTCAGCATCAAGAGCGGACTGTCGAGCGGCATGGCGATCGGTGACTCGGTCTCGATAAGTGGCGCCTGCATGACCGTGGTGTCGAAGTCACGCGGAAAGTTAACCGTTGAAGTTTCCGCGGAGTCGCTTCGACGCTCGACCCTCGGCGCGCTCAAGCCAGGCGACCGCATCAATCTCGAACGATGCCTCACTCTCGGCAAGCTCGTCGGGGGGCATCTGGTTGCCGGTCACGTGGACGGAATTGCGAAGGTGGTTGCGATCGAGCCCGAGGGTGATTCGCGCCTGTTCACGTTCGAAGCGCCGGCATCTGAGGCGCGCTATCTGATTGAAAAAGGCTCGGTCTCGCTGGACGGAATCAGTCTCACGTGCTTCGGAATTCGCGGCCGCCGCTTCTCGGTTTCGCTGATTCCACACACATTGAAAGTTACCACCCTTGGTTGCAAACGAGTCGGCGCGGCAGTGAATTTCGAAAGCGATATGATGGCCAAGTATGTCGAAAAAATTCTGGCGCAGCGTGGATCCGCCGTCGCCCCGGAAGCATAGCACGAATATATTCGTGACTGAGGCCGGACCATGAGCCTGATGCAGATTCCGCGAAAAATCGAATACGCGCTGCGAGCGATGATCTATATGGCCGACCGCCCGGGGGGCGTTGCGCGCGGAACTGAAATCGCTCATCACGAGCAAATTCCAAAATACTACCTGGAAAAGGTGATTCGCGATCTGATGCGCCGGGGACTGGTGCATGCCCGCCGCGGACCTGGCGGAGGCTATCAACTCGCGCGCGCGGCCTCGGGAATTTCGTTCCGGGACATTATAGAGGCGGTAGAGGGGCCAATTACGCTGAACGTGTGCACCGATGGCTCCAGTTCGTGCGCGCTGCAGCCGACCTGCCGGATGTATCGGGTCTGGGAAAAGGGACAGCGGGTGCTTCTGGAAGTTTTTTCGGACACCACCCTGGCTGAGATCGCATCTTCCAAAGCACCGTCCGAAACCTACGCGGCCGCCGCCGGTTCCAAGTCTTAGTCCGTGCCGAAGACACGCCTTAAGTTTTCGTCTTTGTCCAGTTCTCGGACATATTGGCCCGTATCGATCACCCTTGGCACGCAAGCACGTTGAACGACGACGCGCAAAATCAGTCCCCAGCCGTAATTCGCGCCATCGCCCCAAGCTTCTCCGAGAAGAGTTTTTATCTCGAGGAGTTCTACGGAAAGAGCCTGCTTTTCGCGCTCGTGCCGCCGGCGGGCAGCCACGGCAATGAATTCAACTCGCTCATCAGAACCCTGCGCGAACTCCGGCGCAACCAAACCCGATGTATCGTGATCGTCTCTCCATCCGCGCTACATAAGCTCCTCAAGCGGATGGGCAGGATGGCGCCGGCGGGACCTATTCCGGTCTTCAATCCTTCACTTGGGCTGCGATCGCGTCCGTATCCTCCGGATTCCGCAGTCGCTCAGATATGGGAGGGTCTGCGGGCCGGCTCGATCGTGGTGGCATCCACCAATGACGACGACTCGACCGACCTGATCGTTTTCGCCCAGGAGCTCGCAAGCCGTCTGCGGATCTTCAAATTGATCTTCCTCGATCGACGCGACGGTCTCAGTGACCGGGACGGAACTCGTCTATCTTTCGTCGAGGTCACGCGCATCCGCCGCGCCCTGCGAACGCTGCGATCTCGCGACCGCCGTGCAATTGTGCGGGCGGCTGAACGCGCGCTGCGCGATGGCGTCGGCTCGGTCAACCTGGTCGCGCCGCGGTTCGTTTATGACGAACTCTTCAGTTTCGTGGGCTCCGGGACTCTTGTGACTGAGATGCAGTACGGGCAGGTGAGGCCGATCTCGATTGACGATTTCGAGGAAGTCGAAGCCTTGATTGTGCGCGGCCAGGACGAGGGCTTTCTGCTTCATCGCAGCGCGGAGCAAATTGCGCGAATCTTGCCCTCATGCTTCGGCTATAGAATAGGCGATGAGCATCTGGCAGGCATCTGCGCCCTGCTGACCGATCCTTACCGGCGCGAGCACGCCGGCGAGATAACCGCGATGTATACGCTAACGCGATTCCAAGGCGAGGGAGTTGCCGTTGAACTCGTCAAGGAATGCCTGCACGAGGCGCGCGCACGGATGCTCCGTTACGTGTTCGCGTGCACCAGCGAGGATCGCGCCGCGCGATTTTTCGCTCGTCTTGGATTTCGGCGAGTCGAACCGGGGGATCTTCCGGCTGCCAAGTGGCGCGGTTATGACAAGCCGCGTATCGCGCGCCTGTCGCTGTTTCGGTATGAGCTCGAATGAGGCAGTCGAGCATCCGACGTCTACTGTTGGTCCTGGTTCCCCGATGAAACTGCGGCGGCCCGCAGTTAGTGTCGCGCTGGTGGCGATCCTTCTAGCCTCCGCGACCATTCTCTTTCATCGCCTTGGCGCGGGCGACATCTGCAGCGGCAACGAGGCCGTCGAAGCGGTTTTCGTGCAGCAGATGGTCGAGCACGATCACTACATCTTCCCGCTCGAGAACGGACGCCAACCGATGTATAAGCCTCCCCTGTTTCATTGGAGCGCCACCGCGCTGGACCGGATCGCCGGAATCCGCCGCGTTACCGCAACGAACCTTCGCACCGTCTCCGCAATTTACGCGCTTGCCGGAATAGCGATTACAATTGCGCTTGCCGGCTGGCTGCTTGGCGCAGAAGGCGCTATTTTTGCCGGCCTCACGCTCGCCGCATCGTACCAATACATCAGTCAGGGCCGGTTCGCGCGCGTCGATATGACGTTGTGCTTTTTCGAAGCGGCATCGTTGTTCGCATTTGTATGGTGGCTGCCGCCGGTTCACGCCCAGAGCAGTAGCATCGATGCTGTCGACACACCATCTCGACGCTGGCGCCTTTATGTATTCGCTGTCGCGATGGGGCTCGGGGTGCTGGCCAAAGGCCCGGTCGGGGCATTACTGCCGGGGGCGGCTATAGTCGTTTTCCTGCTTGTCTCGCGAAGGTGGAGCGATCTGCTGGCGATACTCGAACCGGGGGCGGTGATTCTCGGGGCGGTTATCGCTTCGAGCTGGTATCTCGCATGTTACTTCGGCGGCCGCTTCGGATTTCTTAACCGTCAGCTCGCGAGCGAAAACGTCGGCAGGTTCTTCGGATCGCTCGGCACGATGGCGCCGTGGTATTACCTCGAACCGATTCTGCTGAACTCGCTCCCGCTTAGCCTCTTGGTGCCGGTCGCGGTTGTGGTCGCGTTATGGCCGCGGCGAGCTGCCACAAACGCGGATGGTGAATCGCCGAAAGCGTCGAGCGCCGCGCGACTGTTCGCAATCTTCTGGGTCGTCACGGTCGTATTCTTCTCGATTGCCGCGTATAAGCGGCGCGCTTATCTGCTACCGCTTTGGCCGCCAAGCGCGTTCCTGCTCGCGTGGCTAATACTGCGGCTTCGCGAATACTCGGTGGGAGGCGCGATCAAATGGGCATTTGCCGCGATCTGCTGCGCGCTCGTTGTGTTTAACTTCGTCTATCTGCCGCAAAGAGAGATACGCGAGTGCGCATCCGATAGTTTTCGTCCTGCCGCGGAGGAGATCACGCGTGCGGTATCACCTGACGATCCGCTATACACATTTGGCTTCGACGAGGAATTGGCACCGCTGCTGTTTTATCTGGATCGCGATGCACCGCCGATAAAAGGACGGCTCGGCGACGCACCGCCGGGTTACATAATCGTGCCGGAACGGGTGTGGCGCATGCATCGTGATGAGGCGCTGGACCTCGATCCCGTGCTGACAAGCGAGCACGGCACGCGCCGCCTGATTCTTTTGCGACGAGGCAAGACCTACGCGAGGCTCGCTTACCCGGCCAGATCGCGGTAACGAAAACAGGTCACCAGGTGATCATTCACCATTCCGATGGCCTGCATGAACGCATAACAAATCGTCGACCCCACGAAAGCAAATCCCCGCTTGCGAAGATCCTGACTGAGTAGGTCCGACTCCAGCGTGCGCGCTGGCACCTGCCGCATCATCCGCCAGTGATTGATGCGCGGCTGCCCATCGACGAAACGCCATACGTAGCGATCGAAGCTGCCGAACTCTTTCTGCAATTGAACGAAAAGACGCGCGTTGCGGATTGCAGCCTCAATTTTCATCCGGTTGCGGATGATCCCTTCGTCATGCATCAGTTGCGAGATCCTATGCTTGTCATACGCGGCGATCGCACAGGGATCAAAGTTATCGAACGCCGACCGATAGTTTCCGCGTTTGCGAAGGATCGTCTCCCAACTGAGGCCCGCCTGCGCTCCTTCCAGGACCAGAAATTCGAACAGCACCAGGTCATTGTGCTGCGGTACGCCCCATTCCAAGTCATGGTACGCTTTCGCGACCTCGTTCGCCGCCGCCCAACCGCATCGCTTGCGATCAGGAACCGGCGCACGTCCTGATTTAGTCACCGCGCTCCATTCATCCACCAGCGGCTTTTGCAAATGCACGCTCGGCAGATCCTGTCTGCTCATAAGCCCGCCGTTTCAGTTCGAAAAATGCTTCATCGACGAATGCGCGCATCCGCGCGACATCCGGTATCAACCGTGGCTCCCCAATTAGCCCAAAATACAGGTTTCGATTGTAACTCAAAACCGCAACCCCGTAGCCAAGGGTTCCCCAAAGCGGTACCACGGGGATCATGTCCAGGCATCGCTTGCCAAGCATATACAGTGGAACCTGCACTCCCGGAACGTTGGTCGCGACAAAGTTGACGAATGACGCTGGTATCGCAAACCCATCGCGGCGCGGCTTCCATCCGATTGCTTCAGTGAACGCGGCCATATAGTCGAGCGTCGAGGTAGTGAGCTTGGAAGCCGCCGCAGCCAGAGCTGGAGGCACGTTCTCCGCCATTCGCACCAGAGCCTCCATCGATGCCGCCGAGCCTTCAGCCTTGATTTTCGCGGTCGCCGCCGAGATCTGGCGCAGTCGCTCGACCACGTCGATCACCTCGGCGCAGACGCGCGGGAACATCATCGAAACCCGGTTTCCGAGCGCGCTCCGCTCGGTACGATGGCGGACGTTAACCGGGCATCCGACGCAAAGTTCCTGATTCCGAGTACGATAACCATGATGATCGAGATAGCGCGCCGCCCCGGCGGTTAGGATCGTCAGCACCACGTCGTTTACCGATCCGCCGAACGCGCTTCGGATAAGGCGGAAATCGCCGAATGACTGCCGCGTCCAGGCGATTTCGCGCCGCGCCGTCACGACCCCTGAGTTCCATGGCGTTTGCGCGATCTTCCTCGTGCCCAACTCAATCAGGAGCTGCGTCGCTACGGCGGCATCACCCGTGCTCCGTCCGCCAGGCTGCGTGCCGTTCATCATTTCACGGCCCGGCTCCTGCGCGTTATCGATAGCCGACTTAAGTCGCTCCTGCGCGGCCGCCAAAAACCGCTCTGCCGCCGATGATGGCGGCTTCGGCTTCCACGGCTGCGCGGGTGGCACCGGCTCGGGGTCGGGCCTGAAATCGTACATCACCTTCAGCAACTCGACTCCCGAAACTCCGTCCACGAGACAGTGATGCACCCGCCATACAAGCGCGCTTCGTCCGCCCTCAAAGCCCTCGTATAAGTGAACATCCCACAGCGGACGCTCGCGCGGCAGAATTCTCCCGTAGTCGCGCATCATGATGCTTAATGCGGCTGCCGCCCCGGTTGTCTTGGGAAGGCTATGCCGAAAAATGTGATTCTCCACCCGAAAGTCCGGGTCGTCTTCCATGATCGCGTGCGCGAGATTGAACGGCACCTTCGCAAGCCGTTGTCGATATCGGGGAATCAGGTGGATGCGGCTTTTAAGATGCCTAATCAGTTCTTCAAAGCCGATATGACCGTCTAGGATGGCAATCGATCCGATATGCAGCGGCGCGTTGACGGATTCGGCGTATAGAAACCCCGCATCCTGCGTCGAGAGCCGATAGCTCGTCGCCGCGCCGCCCAGAACCCGCATCGGAAGCACCTCCTGCGCACCGGGACCGCCCTCCCATCTCGCCGCCGCTGCATCCGGTCCACCCGCACAACCTTTGCAGGCTTCGCGCGTGTGCTGCAACCAGAATCGCATGCGCGCGCGCTTTTCTTTCACGGCGGCCACTTCACATACCAGGAAAATCCGATGACCATACCTGCGGCGGTGTTAAGCGCGAAATTATCGTTGCTGCCATCTAACCCCGCGTTCGAGATGTGCTGCGCCTGCAGCCCAACATAGATCGCCGCTTGCGGGCTGATGAAATACGAAACGCCGATCCCCGCCTGGATCAGATTCATGAATGGCCCACTCAGTCGAGTCTCGTTGCTGACGTGCCCGATTTGTAAGTTGGTCCATCCTGGAGCGATCGAGGCGTCCACCCACGGCACCAGGCGCTTATACCGAAAGTGCAGAAGATAATAACGAAGATAAAGCCCGCCGCCTGCAAACGTCACGCGCTCGGTCGGAAAATTCTCGAAGCTCGGCTCGACACCGACCTCAAACGCGCCATCGAATACGCTATCCAGAAATCTGAATCGCGTGATTCCAAACGGCAGGATCGACACCCGTGCCGACAAATTCCACGCCTGCACCACGGCGCCGTTGTTCTTCAGCCGATCGCTGAAATGAGCTAGCGCCGACTCGCCCGAGATAACTATCGCGTAGCGGCTAAAAATCGGATCAACGTCAAAGTCCTCGGCCGCACTCGGCGCAGCGCCGATCACAACGCCCCCGATCAACAAACCTACGGTGACTGCAACGACCGAGACGCGCATTGCTGCCCTCTACTCGCGACGAGTCCACCATCAGCTTCCCAGTCCGCCCATTCGCGTTCAATTGCAAATCGCCGGACGACCTTAAGCCCGAAGCTGAATATTCTGAAAGGCTTTCGATGCCGGACGCTCGGCCGTTTAGTCGCGCCGCTTCGCACCCATCAGGATGTCGAATGGGGCGCGCTGCTTTTCCCGGCGCAAAAGGACGTACATCGCGCCGGCGCCGCCGTCCTGCATGCGTGAAGTCGTGAAAGCCAGCACGTGAGCGCCAATCGCGCCGTGGGAGAGCCACTCGGCGGCCGCATGCTTCAGAACCGGACGTCCTCCAGGTGAGCCTAGGCCGCGGCCGTGAACAACCAGCACTGATCGATGTCCCTTGCGCACCGAATCGAGAATGAAGTCGGTCAGCGCCTGATGCGCATCGACCTGCGTCATCCCGTGCAGGTCGATATGGTTCTGCATCGCGAATTCTCCGCGCCTCATCCGCGCGACCAGTCGCGGATCGAGACCGACGCGAGCGCCCTCGACATATTCCTCGGTTTCGGTGATATCGAAGTTCGCCTGCCCTGACACAAGGTCCGAAAGCCGTGCTATCACCTCGGCGTCTTCGCTCACGATTTCGCTGACCACCGGGCGATTCAGTCTCGGCTCGATCGGGACGCGCGATCCGCGGCCATTGCGAAGCGGACGAACGCCCTCAAGCGAAGCCGAAAGCAGCATCGCGTCCTCGGTGCTACTGCCGGGCATTGCCGCTTTAGCTGCTGGCGCGGCGATACGGGTGCTCGACTCGGACGCGGGCTTCAACCGGTTGCGAGCCGCGCCTGCAAGCATCTTCTTCAGATCCTTGAAAGGCGTGAAACTGACCGGTTTGTTTCCGATGCTTCGGCCTGAATCGTCCGCCCGCGGCTTTTCGCCGCGGCGCGATTTGCTTTTTCGGGCCATGGCTTAGGATTCCAGTATGCGGAAGTCCCTTGATTATGCCTGAGCCGCGTCCGCAGAGCGACTCTCTGGCTCCGGCTGAGCGCCACGCCGCCCAATATTCCAGATCGTCAGAAAACGTGCGGCAACCGGGAGTTTTGAGTTAGACTTGCGGTTCATCAGCGGGGTTTTCGATGCGAAAAGGATTCATTATCGCCGGTAGCATCGCGGGGGTCATCATCCTCGCGATCATCGTCGTCCTGGCTTATGCAGCCTCCAACCTGAATTCGATCATCGCCAACAATCGCGACCGCGTCCTCGCCCGCATCAGCCAGTCGCTCGGTCGCAACGTTCAGGTCGATAGCATCAAGGCGGTGGTCGGATGGGGCGCGGCGGCCGATCTTACCGGCGTGCGCATCAGCGACGATCCCGATTTCTCTTCCAAGCCTTTTGTGCAGGCTTCCAACGCGTATGCGCAGGTCGAGTTGCTGCCCCTGCTGATGCATCGGCTGCAAGTTCGCAAGGTAGTGCTCGAAAATCCCGAGATCCGAATAGTCCGCAACTCGGCCGGCATGCTTAACGTGATGACGATCGGAAAGAAAAAGAACGCCGCGCCTGAAAGCGGCGGCAAAACGACTCCGGAGCGGAAAACCGCCGCGCGCCACTCTCTAACCGAGCAGAACAAAATGGCGGCGGCGCCGAAAAAAAAGCGCCATCACGGCGTCAGGATAGAGTCATTGTACGTTCATGATTTTTCGGTCCAGCAGGGCGAGATTGTCTACCAGCAGCCTGGCCGTCCAGCGATGAAAATCAGCAACATCGATTTCGATGTCGACAACTTCAATTTCAATTCTCCTTTCGATATCGACCTGAAACTTGCGGCGCTTGATCCGAAAACGCAGAACGTGGAGCTTAGCGGCACCGTCGGTCCGCTGCTCAATGGTTCGGCAATCGATCCGAATGCCGTTGCGGTGAATCTCACTCTCAAAGCCGGACCGTTCACGCTGGCAGAGGTCCGCGATGCGCTTGGAAAAGCGATTCCCGCCGCGCTCGATATCTCCGATTCGGTCAACCTGAGCGCTAGCGTAAAGGGCCGAACCGGTGCGCTTCAGATAAACGCGGCAACCGACCTGAGCCACAACACGGTCAGCTTCGGAAATCTCTTCAACAAGCCTCCGGGGACTACTCTCAGGGTCGATGTCGACGCACAGCGCGGTCAATCAGGATTCGGCATCTCGCTAGCACGCATAACCCTTGGAGACGCCGTTATCAATGCGACTCGAGTATCCTATAGCGGCGCGGGCATTAGCGGGCGCCTCGATTCGAACCGCTTTGCTATCGGTTCACTCTCCCGGCTTTCGGCTGTGGCGCAAAAGTTCGGTATTACCGGGATGGCCGAGATTCACGCCGACTTTCAATATGCTGGCGGGGTTCCGTCCGCAAATGGCGTCCTGACACTTAATTCGGTCGCGGTTTCCAAACCCGGATCGTCTCCCGCGGGAGCGCCCGCGGTAAGCGCCTTGAGCGGCGACATCAAGTTCGCCGAACAGAGCGCCGATATCGGCCCGCTGACCTTTAAGATCGGCACCGGCAGCGCAACACTCAAGGCGCATGCGAGCCGAATCTATCCACCCGCTCTGAGCTATGATTTCACCGCTTCCGCTCTGCAAACCGCCGACTTCGTAGCCAGTCGTCCCGCCGCTGAGCAGCTCAACAATGTGCGCGCGACCGGGACATTCGCGCTCTCCGCTTCCGGTCCCGATATCCAGGCCAACATCGCGTCACTCGCGGGCGTCCTCAATAACGTCGCGTACCAGAACCTGAGCGGTGCAGCGACGCTCAAGGGCAAGCAGGCGCGAGTGACGCAATTCAGCATCGGTGCATTCGGCGGGCGAATAGACGGCGCCGCTCAGACCCAACTCGCGCAAAATGCGCCGTTCTCCGCCTCGGTAACCCTGGGCAACGTTGATGTGCAGCAGGCGCTCGCGTCGCAGCAGCTCAAGGCAGCGGACATGATTCGCGGGATTCTGAGCGGCACGGTCAACGTGTCGGGCCAGCTGGCGAAGTTCGATTCGATGAAGCAGACGCTTAAGGGCAACGGTCAACTCGCGCTCACCCAGGGAAAGCTGGTCAATATCAACGTGGCCTCAACCGCGCTCAAGAAGATCGACAAGGTGCCCATGATCGGAAAGCTGATCCCAAATTCGGTGGTGAATAATCATCCCGAACTGTTCAACAATCCCGATACCGATATCCAATCCGCGACCATGAGCTTTGTTCTGAACGGACCGCGCATCACCTCCCACGACATTCTGATCAAGAATGTTGATTATTGGCTGACGGGCGACGGATGGTTCGACATGGACAGGAATCTCGATATGAGCGCGCGTATCCTGCTTTCGCCTCAATTCAGCCGCGAGATCGTGCAGCAGAATTCCAACGTGGCTTACGTCGCCAACCGCAACAATCAGATTGATATTCCGCTCAAGATAACCGGCCAGCTGCCACGACCCGTGGTGGTGCCCGATGTCGGCGAACTCGCGCAGCGTGCTGGCGAGCGCGCTCTTAAACAACGTGGCTCGAAAGCGCTTGGCAAGCTTCTGGGAAAGAAAGGTCTTGGTCAATTCCTGGGTGGCGGCGGAAGCAATGACAACGGCGGCGGCGGAAATTCCGGGGGGAATCCGATCAACAATTTGAAGAAACTCTTCTAGCGAAACTCCGCTGACCCGATGCGATCGCGCAAGCTCAGGAGCGTAGGTCTAATGGAGCCGAGAGGGTGTCTTCGCGGCTTGCGCCAGCTTCATAAAAAACGACAAAAATTCACGAATATTACAGGTTTGTCTGCTATAGCGTGCAATTTTACCGCGGCCTCGTTCCAAATTGTTGCGGTTCTCGCCTGAATCGCTAAGATTCTTGCAGGGAAGGGGGTACAGGCGGTGATGAGCAAATCGCAGTCTACGCGGGTTCTTGCCGCTAGTATTATAAATCTACTTTGTGTAAGCTCTGGCATACGCGCAAACTATGCGCGTCAGGCCCGATGCGCGGTACGCGCGTACATCGAGGCCGAAGGGGCGAGTAAGTGGAACCTGAAGTCCGGCGATTTATGTCACGAATAACCTGTTCGGTTTGTCTTCAGGATCATACCGCGCGTCGCGCGCAGGTCTTCATCGTGGTCGGCGGCGAGCATGGCGATCCGGCCGTGATGGGTTTCTGCTATGAGCACGCGGCGGGCACCGTTGGCCGGCTGCACGAGATGGCGAAGCCCCAGGCGCGCACGCAGGCGCCTGCCGCCAAGATCGTTCAGTTTCGTCCGCGCGCCTGACCTGGCTAGAGGCTTATCTCGACAATCGTGGCGCCCGCGCCGCCATGATGGGGATCGGCCTGATGAAAAGACGCGCAGTACGGCGAGCTTCCCAGGTAATCCTGCACCGCCTTGCGCAGCGCTCCCGATCCGATTCCGTGAATGACCCGCACTTCTTTCTGATTGGTTAGAAACGCCTGATCGAGAAACTCCTCGAGCTTTCGCAGCGCATCACCTGATCGCATACCGATAAGGTTCAGCTCGCTCTGTTCCGCGGTCTCTGCGCTGAGCGTCACGACCGGGCGACGCTCTCGGTGGACGCCAGCTTCCAGATTTCCGCGCGCGCGGCGCAGGCGCTCCGGCGCAACTTCGATCTTGAGTCCGCCCCGGGCGACAACCGCGCGCCCCGGCTCGATTGACACCAGCTCGGCGCGAATTTCCCCGAGCTCAACCTGGTCTCCCGGCCTGAGCGGAGAGTTGTTCTCATCGTCGCGAGCGGATTCTTCTTGCGGCGCCGCACGGTCGATCCGCTCCGACGCGCTTCGGGCGAACTCGGCGAGATCGCGGCGCGATTTGGCGCTCGCCCTGATTTCGGCCATCAGCTCGCCACCTTCGCGTCGCAGCTCAGCCACCAGCTCCGTCATCTCGGCGCGTCCGCGGCTTCGCTCCCGCTCGAGCTTCTCGCGCTCGCGCTCGGCTTTGTCCACCGCTGCGCGCAGTTGTTCTTCCAGTTCAAGATGCCGCGCCTTTAGATGCTCCGCTTCCTCACGGATTCGCGCGCGTTCCGCCTCAAGCCGCTCCAGCGCGCGATCAAGCTCGACACTCCCCGCGCCCATCGCCTCTTGCGCCGCATCGATTATCTCCATCGGCAACCCAAGTCTGCGAGCGACCGCAAGCCCGTAACTTTGCCCAATCGTATGCGGCTTCAATCGGTAAAGCGGCACAAGACGTTCCGGGTCAAAATCGACCGCTGCCGCCTCGAACCCCGCGCGCGAGTATGCGTGCAGCTTAACAGCGGTCGAATGGGTCGCGATCGCCATCAGGCAGCGCCTGGTCGCGAGATGATTCATCAGCCCGATCGCGAGCGCCGCGCCTTCAGCCGGATCGGTGCCGGCGCCAGGTTCATCGAGAATCACCAATGCCGGTTCTTCCAGCGAACTAACGATTTCCGACAGGTTCGTGATATGGCCGGAGAAACTCGACAGGCTGGCTTCGATTGATTGTTCGTCGCCAATATCGGCAAATACGCTCCGGAAAACCGCTATTTTGCTGCCCTCGCGCACGGGAATCAGGATTCCCGACTGCGCCATCAGCGAGAGTAATCCGATAGTTTTGAGCGCGACTGTTTTGCCGCCGGTGTTCGGGCCTGAAATCACGATTCCATGCTGCCCCGGCGCGATAGTGACCTCGATCGGCACGACCTCGCGGCCGCCGAGCGGCAGCAGCGGATGACGCGCGGAGATGAGTTCGATCCCGCAGCCCCCCGCGCCATCGTTGCCGACTTCCGGTTCAACGCAGCTCCAGCGCTCGGCAAAGATCGCGCGCGCGTTCAGCGCGTCAATCGCAACCATCGCTTCGTACGTGATTCCGAGCTCCGCGGCGTAGCCTCCGGTCATCGCGGTCAGCGCCGCCAGAATCCGATGCTCCTCGGCTTCGGCCTCCCGCTCGAGCATCATGATTCGATTGTTCAGGTCGATCGCCCAGATCGGTTCCACAAACAGTGTCTCGCCCGAGACCGATCGGTCCTGCACTATCCCTTCCAGCCGCTCGGCATAGTTGAGCTTGAGCGGCAGGACGAACCGATGATTGCGCACCGTCACCACGAAATCGGAGACAAACGGCTCCATGCCGCTCTGGCTGAGAGAGCGCGCAAGCCGCGCCTCCAGCTCCACCCGCTCCGCGCGCAGCCGCGATCGCAGGCGGCGCAATTCGGGACTCGCGTCGTCGAGCAGCGATCCGTCATCCGCGAGCGCGGAGAGCAGCGCGTCGGCCAGTTCCTTGGGCGCGACCAGGTTGCGGCTCAGCACTGCCAGATGCGGTAGCCGCTCCACCCGCGATCGCATGAACCCAGCCACGTGGCGCGAGGCCAGCACGAAGTCGCGAATTGTCACCAGCGATACGCCATCCAGCACCGCTCCCGCCCGCGAAGCCGCGAGCAGCAGATTGCGCTGATCCGAAAACTCCTGCATCGGCAGGGATCCCGCGTGCGCGCGCAATTCCGCCATCTCCGCCGTGGCGCGCAGAAGATCGCGCACCGCGACCGCGTCCAGCGACGGACGCAGGCCTAGCGTCGCTTCGCGCCCGGGCTCTGAGGCCGCGTACCCGGCGACCAGCACGAGCACCTTGTCGAACTCGAGCGCTCTTAAATCTCTGTCCCGCATCAAAAATTTAGCGAATGCAGCGCCCGCGCGATGCGCAAACGCCGCCGCATCTGGCTAATATCTAGCCCAATCAGACTCGGCAGGCATCAAGAGGGACCGTCATGGATCGCATCGAATCGCGCATCAATCCATCTTCCGCGGAATTCAAGGAAAATCGCGCCGCGATCGAGGCTCAAGTCGGCGCGCTGCGCTCGGAGATCGAACGGGTCCGCGCGGGCGGGTCTGAAAACTCCCGCAAGCGCCATCTCGAACGGGGCAAGATGCTCGCTCGCGATCGGGTGCGCAATCTGCTCGATAATCAGAGCCCATTCCTGGAGCTCTCGGCGCTTGCCGCGCATGGAATGTACGGCGGCGAGGCGCCAGGCGCGGGTATTGTCACCGGAATCGGGCGCGTTCACGGACGCGAGGTGATGATCGTCGCCAATGACGCGACGGTTAAAGGCGGGACTTACTATCCGATGACGGTGAAGAAACATCTGCGCGCTCAGGAAATCGCGATGGAAAATCGGCTGCCGTGCGTTTACCTGGTCGATTCGGGCGGCGCGTTCCTGCCCCTGCAAGCCGAAGTGTTTCCTGATCGCGATCATTTTGGCCGTATTTTTTACAACCAGGCGCGGATGTCCGCGGCGGGAATCGCGCAGGTCGCGGTGGTGATGGGCTCGTGCACCGCCGGAGGCGCATACGTTCCCGCGATGTGCGACGAGAACATCATCGTGCGGGAGCAGGGAACCATCTTTCTTGCCGGCCCGCCGCTGGTGCGCGCCGCCACCGGAGAAGAGGTCAGCGCCGAGGACCTGGGGGGCGGCGACGTTCACACCCGGCTTTCCGGAGTAAGCGATCATCTTGCGGAAGACGACGCCGACGCGCTTCGGATCGCCAGATCGATTCTGGAAAATCTCGGGCCGCGCGAAAATTCCGTCGCGCCTGCGCAAGCCGCGCCCGAGGATCCCTACTATGACCCGCGCGAACTCGCCGGCATCATCCCCGCCGACGTGCGCAAGCCCTATGACGTGCGCGAGGTTATCGCGCGGATTACTGACGGCAGCCGGATGCACGAGTTCAAGCCGCGCTACGGCGCGACCATCGTGACCGGCTTCGCGCGGATTTTCGGCTATTTGGTCGGAATCGTGGCGAACAACGGCGTTCTGTTCAGCGAGTCCGCGCTCAAGGCAACCCACTTCATCGAGCTATGCTGCGCCCGCCGCATTCCGCTGCTGTTTCTGCAGAACATCACCGGCTTTATCGTTGGCAAACGTTACGAGCAGGGTGGCATCGCCAAGGATGGCGCCAAGATGGTCAACGCGGTAGCCAACGCGCAGGTTCCGAAGTTCACCGTGATAATCGGCGCCAGCAACGGCGCCGGCAATTACGGCATGTGCGGACGCGCGTACGGTCCGCGCCTTTTGTTCATGTGGCCGAATGCCCGAATCTCCGTGATGGGCGGCGAGCAGGCCGCAAACACGCTTCTGACGGTCAAGCTCGATCAGCTCAGGCGCGACAATGCCTCGATGACCGAGGCGGAGCAGCACGAGTTCACCCGTCCGACGCTCGAGAAGTACGCGGTCGAATCGAGCTGCTACTATTCATCGGCGCGGCTATGGGATGACGGCGTGATCGATCCCGCGGATACCCGCGCGGCGCTGGCGCTCGGCATTGCGGCATCGCTCAATGCCCCGATTCCGCCGTCCGCGCAGTTCGGCGTCTTCCGGATGTAATGCTGGTCAGCCGAGAAACCGCACCGCGATCACGGCGTTGCAGATTACGAATGCCGCGGGAATCATCGAACGCGCTCAGTTACGAATTTTGAACCCCAGATCGCGCCGTTTGTCCGAGCGATGCGTCACGTGCACGATCATGATCTCAACGAACGCGAGAAACACAAATACGTAGCACTCAAGGAAGAACGCATCGATGTAAGTCAGGTAAGATACTCGCGGCATGCTGGTAGAAATCGCGAACGCAAAGGCGATTACGGTCAGGATGGTCGTGACCACCACCTGCACTTGCGAGGCTAGGTCGGCCGGCTCGATCCACATTACTCCCCAGGATACGAACACCATCAGCACCAGCGGCAGAAACACCTTCCACAGATAAAACGTGTAGCGGCGCGCTGCTACGATCGGAAAGACTACGCCCGAGATAGTGCCGCCGCCGGGCACTGGATGGACACTGATGCGCGGCCGCAGCATCCCAAGATTCCACTGCGCCAGCGAGCTGTATTCCTCGAACTCGCTCGCCTTCCACACTCCGGAATTGGCCAGGGTAAAGACGATCTGGTTAGCGTCGGTGGTGAACGGATGCACGTAGACTCCGAGTTCCTGCCGATCGAACGGGTATTTCCGCAGATCGAAGCGCGCCGACAGGATCGCGAAAAATCGCTCAGCGTAAGTAACGTCGCCGCGCGGCCCCACGGTTATCGATTCATCGTGCTTCGATCGCGGCTCGCTGGCGTTCAGAATCTCCAGCCGCGGAATCCAGATGTCGCCGATCTTGTAAACTCTTAGCTGATCGTCGGGGCCGGTAGGCTTAAATGCCAGCCGCGGATCGATCCATCGCGCGAACAGGTACGCATCCATCGAAAAGTGCTGCGCCGAGTCGTCAATTTTCGAAATGTTAATGACGTGGAGCGAAACAGAGACCATGATCGGCTTGCCGCCAACGGTCGGCGGCTCCGCCTGAGGGTCGCGATCGTACGGCGGCAGATACGAGGTGCTGGCTGCGCACGCCGCTGCCGAGGCCGCAAAGACCGGCTTCGCGGCTGAAATGATCGCGATCGCAATCACCACCGCCATCGCATACGCGACCGGACGCCGGGCGTTTTCGAAGCGCCAAAATTCCTGCGCGCCGCTATACCGATTTTTCGCTGCCTCAGATCGAACGCTTTGAAACCGATTCATCCCCTCCCCGCCTGACATCGATGCTCACGCTGGATTCGCCGCCTCCGAAATTCTCCCCTCAGTCCGCGTCCGGCCGACTTCAGCGATCAACCTTCAGGTTTGATCATCTTTTCCAGCCGCATCATCCGGTCGAATTCTTCTCCGGTCACAAGCTTGAGCGCGACAGCCGCCTCGCGCAGCGTGATTCCCTCCGCATGCGCCTTCTTCGCCACCTTTGCCGCGTTATCATACCCAATATGAGGACTCAGCGCGGTCACCAGCATCAACGAATTCGTAACGTAGCGCCCGATCTGTTCGCGATTAGGCTCGAGTCCCTCCACGCAGTAGTGGCTGAATGCGTGACACGCATGCGCCAGCAACCCGGTTGAATGGATGAAGTTGTAAATGATGAGCGGCTTGAAGACGTTCAGCTCGAAATTGCCCTGGGTCCCCGCCGCCGCGATTGCGGCGTCATTGCCCAGCACCTGCAGGCAGACCATGGTCATCGCCTCGCTCTGAGTCGGGTTTACCTTGCCGGGCATGATCGATGAGCCCGGCTCATTCTCCGGAAGTTTCAGCTCTTCGAGCCCGCATCGCGGCCCGGATCCCATCCAGCGGATGTCGTTGGCGATCTTCATCAGCGAGCAGGCAAGCGTCCTGAGCGCTCCCGACCCCATCACCAGCGCATCGTGCGCCGCAAGCGCGGCAAATTTGTTCGGCGCCGAGGTGAATGGCAGTCCGGTGTAGGCCGCGATTTTTTTCGCGACCCGATCCGCGAATTCAGGATGAGTGTTGAGCCCGGTGCCGACCGCCGTGCCGCCAATCGCGAGTTCATAGATGTCCGGCAGCGCGCTCTCGATACGCCGCCGGTCGGCATCGATCTGAGCCACATAGCCCGAGAACTCCTGCCCAAGCGTCAGCGGTACCGCGTCCATCAGATGGGTGCGGCCGATCTTGATTATGTCCGCGAACTCGGCGGATTTCCCGGCCAGCGCGGTGCGCAACTCGTTCAGCGACGGCATCAGGCCGCGCACCAGCTCCTCCGCCGCCGCGATATGCATCGCGGTGGGAAACGTGTCGTTGGAGGACTGCGACATGTTCACGTCGTCATTGGGATGAATCGGCTTCTTGCTGCCGAGCACCCCGCCCGCAAGCTCGATCGCGCGGTTCGAGATCACCTCGTTCGCGTTCATGTTGGTCTGGGTGCCGCTGCCGGTCTGCCAAATCCGCAGCGGAAAATGATCGTCGAGCTTGCCCGAAACGACTTCGTCCGCAGCCTGGATAATCAGGCGCGCTTTTTCCTCCGGCAGCTTGCCCAGATCGCGGTTCACCTCCGCCGCTGCTTTCTTGAGCAGCCCGAAAGCGCGGATCACGCCCCGCGGCATACGGTCGCTGCCGATCGCGAAATGCATAAGCGAGCGCTCGGTCTGCGCGCCCCAGTAGCGGTCGGCACGAACCTCTATCGCGCCCATCGAATCGGTTTCGCTACGCGTTTTCGCGTTCCCTTGTGATGCCATCGCGATCGCTTCCTTTCGCCGTTCTTTCCCTTGCCCGCGCTTCGCTTCCATTGTAGTTTCCGGCGCCCGCTTGCGCATCCTGCGCCGCATGGGCATCGCGCGCGCTTTCATAACATCCGACGCCGATATAATTTAGGCGTGATAGCCGTCTCATTTGTAGAGGCCAAACCTTAGAGGATTCAGAACCGATGCCTTGGACGATTACCCGTCTTTGCCGCGACTGTATTGATACCGGATGCGTCAGCGTTTGCCCGGTCGATTGCATTTACGAGTACGTCGGCACTGATACGGAAAAATTTCCCAACCAGCTATACATCCATCCCGACGAATGCATCGATTGCGGCGCCTGCGAACCCGAATGCCCATGGCAAGCCATCTTCGAGGAACCGGCGGTGCCAGAAGTCTTGAATGACGACATCGCGCTCAACCATGCGATGGTCGATATCCAGGACCAGTTCAAGGTCAAAGCGTTCGAACAGAAGGAACATCCAACCACCGAGCAGATCGCCGAAAACAAGAAAAAGTGGGGCGTGGACCCCAATGGTTGACGCGCGGCGACTTGCGTAGCGCGGCGCGGAACACTTGCGATGGCAGCCCTTCGCGGCACCGAATCGAAATACCCCGTGCGCTTCAAGCTGCGCGACCAGCGCGAAGCCACTATCCGCCTTATGACTCCGGCTGATCGCGACGCGATTCTGAAATTCGCCAGCGCCCTTCCGAGCGACGACCTGCTTTTCCTGCGCACCGATATCACCGATACGGCCGTGGTCGCGCAGTGGGTCGAGAACCTCGTAAACGGCAGCACCGTAACCCTGCTCGCGGAAGTCGACCGCGAAATCGCTGCCTACGCGAGTGTCCACGTTGAACCCGCGCGATGGACGCGCAGGGTGGGCGAGATCCGCGTCAACGCCGCCCTCAAATTCCGCGGCTTTGGTCTCGGTCGCCGTCTCACCGAAGAGATTTTCGAACTCGCACACTCCCTCGATTTGAAAAAGCTGACCGCTCAGATGACCCCCGATCAGGCCGCCGCCCGCGCCGCGTTCGAGCATCTCGGCTTTCAGGTCGAGGCCGTGCTGACCGATTGGGTCGAGGACCGCTCCGGCCATCTGCGCGACCTTCTGATCATGACTCATGACGTTGCAGGCTTCTCCGACCGGATCGTCGCCTGACCACACGGGCTCGCGAGGCGGGGCTTGCGCTTGCCACTCCATTTGCGATGACGCCCGATGAAATGGCCGTGGCCGCCTGCGATCTGATCGCCCGGCTGAGAAGCGATCGCAAATGCATGTTCATCGCTATCGACGGATGCGCTGGGGCGGGAAAGTCAACTCTAGCGCGAGGTATCGCCGCGCGGCTTAGCGCCGCCGCTATAGTTCGCACCGATCATTTCTTCCGCCCACTGAGTGAATATCCCGCCGGATCTCTAACGCCCGAGCGTGCGTACGAATTGTATTTCCCATGGACGCGGATGCGCGACGAAGCGCTGATGCCGCTAAGCCTTGGCCAGCGCGCCGTCTATCGGCGTCATGAGTGGACCACCAATGCGCCCGGCGAGCTGATAACGATCGACCCCGCCCGAATCGTAATAGTGGAAGGGGTCTATTCGAGCCGCCCCGAGCTAAGACATCTGCTCGACGCGGCGATCTTCGTCGACGCGCCGCCGGATCTTCGTCGCAAGCGGCTTGTCGATCGCGCCCCCGGCGAGGACACGGGATGGATCGCGCCGTGGACCGCGGCGGAAGATTGGTATCTTGACGCGCTTCATCCTCGCGACCGCGCCGACCTGGTGCTCTCAAGCACCTGACACTCGCGATTTCATCCGACTGTTTCCGCGTTTACCTGACCATTTAGCCGGTCTGCGATTCAACATTCGTATTTCTAATGTCAGGATTTATCTAGCTTCTAGTATGCGAAGCTGAGACCAGGCACTACCTGGCAAGAAAACTACCAGTATTATTGAATAAAAACCTGCATTAAGCATCACTAATACTCATCTTGTCGATTTCCAGGAACAAATAAAGTAATGTTTAATTTGACATCACGATTTAAGTTTTCTAATGATCCAGTTGCATACCGAGCGGCAATTGGGCCGCCATCAACTAATTTCGGGAGGCCGATTTTCATGCGAAAGCTTTTGAGAACGCCATTATCTGTTGCAGTGGCGCTTGTCGCGGCTCTATCGCTGTTCGCGTTCGGCGCGCTGAGCGGTACCGCCAACGCGCAAGTCAAACCCGGCGAAGTCATCACGCCGGACAACGCATACAAGGTGAAAAATCTCGTATCGCCCGGTGTCTTCTACAAGGTGCAGCGCGGGATGACGATGGATATCGTCCCGACCCAGCGCGTCGATTGGCCGCCACCCTACAAGGACGCGACCGAAAAGTACTCAGCGCAGGTGCGCCTGTCCGCAGACCATCGCAGCCTCGTCGGCTATGTCGCCGGACAGCCGTTCCCGCTGGTCGATGCCAACGACCCCTACGTGGCGCAGAAGATCATCTGGAATAACGTCTTCCGCCCGATCACAACCGACGATTACGACCTGCGCTTCTACGATTGCGACTCGAGCTACCAAAAGCGCGGCCCACAGACCAAACAGATCGAGTATTTCCAGATCGGCCACTACATGGGCTACGACCTGGTCGGCCGCACCGAAGTCGAGCCGCTGCCAATCGATCCCGATTTTAAGTCGACCGGCCGCTATTGGCTGTTCGGGCTCTATCCGATTCTCGCCCCGCAGGAAATTCGCGGCACCGGCTTTATCCGATGGCGTTACGCGAACCCCAACGAAGGCGATGCGATCTGGTCGCTCGACTCCGGCTCCCGCCGCATCCGCCGCATCAACGAATCGCTGATGAGCAGCTCCACCACCAGCGGCACGGCGGCTCACACCTGGGATCCGGATCACTACTCGGGCTTCAATCCCAAGACCGAGGAGTACAACTATAAGTTCCTGGGCGAGAAGAACATGCTCGGATGCGCTCACGCGGCGCACTCGCCCGAGATCCGCTGT
The DNA here is from genome assembly GCA_030041155.1 of Candidatus Binataceae bacterium. Lineage (GTDB taxonomy): Bacteria > Desulfobacterota > Binatia > Binatales > Binataceae > JBARDN01. The sequence goes on from JASHOJ010000013.1 coordinate 72,109, forward strand.
CAGACCGACGGCGGCACCAGCGCCTGTCCCGAAAACTGGGAGATGCGCCATCTGTACATCGTCCAAGCGCTCCCGCGGCGCAGCAAGATCAACGCGCTCGATTCGAAAACTATCGTCTATCTGGACAGCGAACTGTGGTTCGAGCCCTACATCGACACCTATGATCGTGCCGGTCGCCTGTTCCGCAATCATATCTACTGGGTGGCGACCCGCGATCGTCCGGTTCCCGATGCGCGCGTGGCGATCTATCCGTTCAAGCGCTCATTCGTGGTAGGCGCGGTCTCGACTGACGTGCAGGCGGGCCTTGCGACCATGTGCTACCTGCCCGGCCACGAGACGCCGGAGCGCGAATGCTGGTACATCAACATGGGCGCGGTGGACAAGAGCTTCTTCACCACCGACGCGATGGTGCGCGCGGCTAGCTTCTAGCCTCGGCGCATCAGTTTACGCTCAACCACGCGGGCGCGGCGATAATCGTCGCGCCCGTTTTTTTATTCCATCGTGGATCAAGACGGGCTCCTCACCTGTCTGAAGGTTCAGAAGTTCTGATGAGTCTTTAGAAGCTCTGCCCTTATATAAAATGGTGAAGACAAGCGGGAACCTGAGGCCAATCTAGAGTGTTTAAGGTAGAAGCCTGCGTATGCCGAAACCTCATGGAAATCGGGTATTTTCAGGCATTGCAATTAGAATTAGACGAATGCCGAATTAGATTGATTAGGTGAAAAGTTGATTTTGAATTAAATCAGTTTGACTTTTAAGATCATTCTTTCTAATGATGTCGAGCATGAATCGCGGCAATGGGGCCGCCATCAATCAATTACCGGAGGCCGGAGTATGCGAAGGCTTTTGAGAACGCCATTATTCGTGCAAGTGGCGCTTGTCGCGGCTCTATCGCTGTTCGCGCTCGGCGTACTGAGCGGGATTAGCAACGCGCAGGTGAAACCCGGCGACGTCATCACGCCGGACAACGGCTACAAAGTAAAAGACCTTGTCTCGCCAGGCGTTATGTACAAGGTGCAAGGCGGCATGACGATGCATATCGTCCCGACCGAACGGGTCGATTGGCCACCACCCTACAAGGACGCCACCGAAAAATACTCGGCGCAGGTGCGCCTCTCCGCCGACCATCGCAGCCTCGTCGGCTATGTCGCCGGCCAGCCCTTCCCGTTGGTTGATGCGAACGACCCCGACGTAGCGCAGAAGATCATCTGGAACAACGTGTTCCGCCCGATCACGACCGACGATTACGACCTGCGCTTCTATGACTGCGACTCCAGCTACACCAAGCGCGGGCCGCAGACCAAGCAGGTCGAGTATTTCCAGATCGGCCATTACATGGGCTACGACCTGGTCGGCCGCACCGAAGTCGAGCCGCTGCCGATCGATCCAGATTTCAAGAAGACCGGCCGCTATTGGCTGTTCGGGCTCTACCCGATTCTCGCCCCCGACGAAATTCGCGGCACCGGCTTTATCCGATGGCGTTACGCGGATCCCAACGAAGGCGATGCGATCTGGTCGCTAGACGCCGGCTCCCGCCGCATCCGCCGCATTAACGAATCGCTCATGAGCAGTTCCACCGCCAGCGGCACCTCGGCTCACGCGTGGGACCCGGATCACTACTCGGGCTTCAATCCCAAGACCGAGGAGTATAACTATAAGTTCCTGGGCGAGAAGAACATGCTCGGATGCGCTCACGCGGCGCACTCGCCCGAGATCCGCTGTCAGACCGACGGCGGCACCAGCGCCTGTCCCGAGAACTGGGAGATGCGCCATCTGTATGTAGTCCAGGCGCTCCCGCGGCGCAGCAAGATCAACGCGCTCGATTCGAAGACCGTCGTCTATCTGGACAGCGAACTGTGGTTCGAGCCCTACATCGACACCTATGATCGTGCCGGTCGCCTGTTCCGCAATCATATCTACTGGGTGGCGACCCGCGATCGTCCGGTTCCCGACGCGCGCGTGGCGATCTATCCGTTCAAGCGCTCGTTCGTAGTCGGCGCGGTCTCGACCGATGTCCAGTCCGGTCTCGGCACGATGTGCTACCTGCCGGGCATCGAGACGCCGGAGCGCGAATGCTGGTACATCAACATGGGCGCGGTGGACAAGAGCTTCTTCACCACCGACGCGATGGTGCGCGCGGCTAACTTCTAGCCTCGGCGCATCCGTTCCACTGTGAACCAAACGGGCGCGGCCAATACGCCGCGCCCGTTCTTTTTTTCTCCCGCGTGCCACTCCGTCCGTGGAACGCACAGCAAAAAGCAGCGGCACTCGAAGCTCTCCGACGGGAAGAAAGGATCAGTCCGCAACGAAATCACCGGATAAATTTGCACTGTGAGTGCAATAATCGCCATCCGTCACCGCGACCGCCTGCGATCCTTCGATCTCGTATTTCGCTCGCTAATTGCGGTTCTCCGGCCCCCTTTTCGAGGGCACAAATGCTGCTCCCTCCCACAAACTACAATCCAAGCCGGGTGATCTGAAAAAACCTAGGCCGTATCTCAGATAACTGGTTTAGCTGCATAAGCGGCAATCGCATGCAGCATTAGTGTAGTTTAATGCGAAAAATTAATCACTTAAGAAGTTTGACATCGCGATTCGATTTTCCTAATGATGCTTTCTCTAATCGCGGTGATTCTGCCGCCATGAACTTTTGTCGGAGGCCGAAGTATGCGGATGCTCTTGAGAACGCCATCATTGGTTCGAGTGGCGCTTGTCGCGGCTCTATCGCTGTTCGCGTTCGGCATGCTGAGCGGGAATAGCTACGCGCAAGTGAAACCCGGCGACGTTATCACGCCGGAGAATTCGTACAAGGTGAAGGACCTTGTCTCTCCCGGAGTTTTGTACAAAGTCGAGCGCGGGATGACGATGCATATCACCCCGACCGAACGAGTCGATTGGCCGCCTCCCTACAAGGACGCGACCGAAAAGTACTCAGCGCAGGTGCGTCTGTCCGCCGACCATCGCAGCCTCATTGGCTATGTCGCCGGCCAGCCCTTCCCGCTGGTGGATGCGAACGATCCGTACGTCGCGCAGAAGATCATCTGGAACAACGTGTTCCGCCCGATTACGACTGACGATTACGACCTACGCTTCTATGATTGCGACTCCAGCTATCAGCAGCGCGGACCGCAGACCCATCAGATCGAGTATTTCCAGATCGGCCACTACATGGGTTACGACCTGGTCGGCCGCACCGAAGTCGAGCCGTTTCCGATCGATCCCGATTTCAAGCAGACCGGCCGCTATTGGCTGTTCGGCCTCTATCCGATTCTCGCCCCCAATGAGATCCGCGGCACCGGCTTCATCCGATGGCGCTATGCCAACCCTGACGAGGGCGATGCGATCTGGTCGCTTGACGGCGGCGCTCGGCGGGTTCGGCGAGTCGATGAATCGATCATGAGCAGCTCGACCACCACCAATGGCAGCTCCGCCCATGCCTGGGATCCAGACCATTACTCGGGCTTCAATCCCAAGACTGAGGAGTACAACTATAAGTTCCTGGGCGAGAAGAACATGCTCGGATGCGCGCACGCGGCCCACTCGCCCGAGGTCCGCTGCCAGACCGATGGCGGCACCAGCGCCTGCCCCGAAAACTGGGAGATGCGCCATCTCTATGTCGTGCAGGCGCTGCCTCGTCCCGGCAAGGTGAACGCGCTCGATTCGAAGACCGTCATCTATCTCGATAGCGAACTCTGGTTCGAGCCCTACATCGACACCTATGATCGCAGCGGCCGCCTCTTCCGCAGCCACATCTACTGGGTGGCGACCCGCGATCGTCCGGTTCCCGATGCGCGCGTGGCGATCTATCCGTTCAAGCGCTCATTCGTCGTCGGCGCGGTTTCGACTGACGTGCAGGCGGGCCTTGCGACCATGTGCTACCTGCCTGGCATCGAGACGCCGGAGCGCGAATGCTGGTACATCAACATGGGCGCGGTGGACAAGAGCTTCTTCACCACCGACGCGATGGTGCGCGCGGCTAACTTCTAGCCTCGGCGCATCGGTTCCGCTGTGAACCAAACGGGCGCGGCGAATATGCCGCGCCCGTTCTTTTTCGTCTAGTGTCTGACTCCGCCCGCTAAATCTTTTCCCGCAGTTCGTTGGGGAGAGGGCAGCGCCGCGTATCAGCTAAACGATTCTCTTCTGCCCGTGCTTGAAACCGCCCTGCTCGCCGACTGCGCCTCCCTGCGGATGCTCCCGCTCCCGATCACGATCGCTGTCGTGATCACTCTCCTGATCCCGATCACGTTCCCGGTCCCGATCTCGCCGCCGCCCGCGCCCTTGCCCCTGGTCATCGCGCCTCGGCCGCCCGCCGCCCGCGGGAACGATTTCCACCGCGCGCAGAAATCCTTCTCCCGAGGATCGCGTCGTCAGCATCGGATCGTCCTTCAGCGCAATATGGATGATCCTGCGGTCGCGCGGCGGCATCGGCTCCAGCATCACCGGCTGATGCTCGCGTTTGGCGCGCTCGCCCATCGACAGCGCCATCCGATGCAGTTGCTGGCGGCGCCGCGCGCGATACGATTCGGTCTCGAGCATGATCGGCGCCGCATCGTGAACCTTGCGCGCCACCATCCGATTGAGCACATATTCCAGCGCGTCAAGCGTCTGGCCGTGGCGTCCGATCAGGATTCCAGAGCCGTCGCCCTTGATGTCCAGTTCCAGCGAGTCGGGATCGCTTTCCGGCACTCGAACCACTTGCGCGTGGTCACCCATCAGCTCGAGCATCCGGGTGAGGATTTCGATCGCAACCGCGGTCTGCGCGTCCAGATCCGCGGCGCTGCGCGCCGGCCGTGCAGGAGCCTCGCGATTCTCGCCGCGCTCGTCGCCCGAATCGTCCTGCGGCGGACGATTTTGCTCACGCGCTCGTTCCTGCGGCACTCGGCCCGGCGCGCGATTCGGTTCGCCTCGATTCTGGCGTCGAGTCTCCTCGCGATTGTCCGAGCGCCGTTCGTTGCCACGCCGCGGCTCGCGCGCCCTTTCTTCGCGCATCCGATCGCCGCGCGCCGGCGCGGGCCTATGCTCGCGCGCTTCCCGCGGACGCTCCGCATGCTGCTGGGCTGGCGCGGAATCCGCGCCGGTCTTTGCCGCCTCTGATCGCGCAGGCGATTCGGCTCGCGCACGCGAAGGCGGAGCCGGCGGCGGCGACTGTACGCCCGAAGTCGCCGCGAGCTGTGGCCTGCGGGTCACCCGGACGCGCGCCTGCCGCGCACCCAGCCCAAGCACGCCCGAGCGCGCCGTCGCCAGCACCTCGATAGTCACGTCATCGGCCTCAGCCGAAAGCGCCTCGAGCGCCTGATTGATTGCTTCTTCGACCGTGGATGCGGAGATTTCGATTTGATCGTTATTACTCATGCGGGGCTGTACGCTCTGAACTCGCGATTGAGAAACACCTGTTGAATGACTCCCAGCACGTTCGAGGCGAAGTAGTACAGCGAAAGTCCGGCTGGAAAGTTCACGAACAATACGGTGAAAATTATCGGGGTCAGCATCATCATCTTCTGCTGATTCGGATCGGGCGAAGTCGGCGACATCCACTGCTGCAGAAAGGTGCTGGCACCCATCAGCAGCACCAGCACCGGAAGTCCGTGGCAATCAAGGTATGGAATTTTCGGCATCCACGATATCGGCAGGCAATCCGGCGCCGATAGATCGTGAATCCACAACGCGAATGGCGAATGCCGCAGCTCAACCGCATTCAGCAGCGCTTCGTAGAGGCCGATGAAAATCGGAAACTGGATCGCCATCGGCAAACACCCGCCGAGCGGATTGACGTGGTTGCGCTTATAAAGTTCCACCATCTCCTTCTGCTGGCGTTCGTTGTCGTCCTTGAACTTCTCGCGAATCCGCTGCATCTGCGGCGACAGCCGCTGCATCTTCATCATCGAGCGCTGGCTCTTGATCGACATCGGCAGCATCAGGATTCTCAAAGCCACCGTCAGCAGGATAATGTCCCATCCCCAGTTCGGCGCGAACAGATGGAACAGCTTCAGCACGCGCAGAAACGGCAGCGAGACGATCCCCCACCATCCGAAATCGATCGCCTTGTTGAGCGACGGATCGACCGCTTCCAGCGCGTCCAGCAGCTTCGGACCCATGTAGACCTGAAGATTCATTGACTGCGCCCCGCTGAACATCATGCGGGTAAGTCCGCTGTCATTGCCCTCGACATCCGCGGTTAGCTCGCCGTTATCGGGATTGCGCGGCAGATACGCGGTCAGAAAATAGCGGTCGCCGAACCCGGCGTACTGAATTTTCCCCGCCTCCGGCTTGAATCCCTTCTTCAGGTTCGATTCGTAGTCGCTAACGCTCTTGCCACCGACCAGCGCCTGCAGCATCGGATAGTCGCGGTAGCCGCCCGGTAGCTCCGCCATCGGCTGACTCAGCGCGAGCCCGATTGCGTCGATCTTGCCCGGCCCCTCAACGGTCGCGTCGAAGCCGAACGCGTACGACCCGCCGCGAAACGTGACCGTCTTCGTAAGCGTGAGCCCGTCGGCGGTCTTCGCCGTGCACGCGATTTTCGCCTGGCCCGCGTTATCGAGATCGACCGTCGACGGACCCGAGCAGGAGTAGTCTAGGTTCGAGTCGTTGGCCAGCACGCCCGCGCGATCAATCGTTACCCCGAGCGGATTGCGCGGCTGATCCTTGGCCACCATCTGGTACCATCCGCTGCCCAGCTTCGAGCTCTGGCTGTAATCCTTGAGTTTCAGGCTCTCGATTCTCGCGCCAACCGTGTTCAGCACCGCGGCGTACTGCGGCGTATCGATCTTGATCGTACGAGCAGCGGCGCTCGCTCCCGGCGGCGGCGACAACATCTCAGCCGGCACCGGATGCGAAGCCGCAGCGGCAGCGGCGGAGGCGCTGGCCGAGGGAGCGGATTGTTCTCCCGCCGGAGCCTCGACCGTCGCGCCAGGCGACGGCACTACCGACGCGCCGGAGAGCGCGCTCTCTTTGCTCTTCGCGCCTGCGGTCTGCGGATTGTTAGTGGGCGGATAGAGATGCTTCAGTACCAGTTCCTGGTAGGCGAAAATCAGCACCAGCGAGAGTATTACTGCGACAAGTACGCGGCTTGAGTCCAATTAGATTCTTCCTGAGGGTTTTGCGATCGGCGCCTCTGGCACGGGATCGTATCCGTGCGATCCGAGCGGATGGCATCGCGCAAGCCGTGCGCTCGTCATCGCGATTCCTCGCGCCACGCCGAAGCGCGAAATCGCGGTTATCGCGTACTCGGAGCAACTCGGCTGATAGCGACACGCCGGTCCGAATGCCGCCACGATAAGCGGCGACAGCAAGGCGCGATAAACTCTAATCGCCCCGATCGCGGCAAGCGTCGCGCCGCGCGAGGCCATTCCCGCGCTCTGACGCAATGTCTTACGGATGGGGGCGACGCGCAAAGTCGTCCTGGTATCGATTCCCGGGTTCATCGCGATGCGGCCTTTTCTGAAATCTTCAAGGTAGCAGTCAAAAGCTCGGCATTGATAGCCGCCCCCGAAAGCTCGCCCGCACCCGAAAGCGCTATCACCACGACCGAGACCCCTTGCGCGAGATGGGGCCTCATCGCGAGCCGAAAGCATTCCCGCACGCGGCGTTTCACCCGATTTCGCACCACCGCGCCGCCGATTCGCCGCGATACGGTGATGCCAAGCCGCCGATTCTGCGGCGCAGCCGGCTCGGGCGATCTGGCGGTCGCGATTTTTCCTGCGTAGA
>JASHOJ010000080.1 GCA_030041155.1 Candidatus Binataceae bacterium
TCGCCGCCTCAGAGCGCAATATTTGGTTCAATCCAGTTGCAGTGTCCATCAAAGAAGCTGCATCGAGAATTTCTGCCGCCGTCAGCGACGAGGCTGGCAGCGCCAGGCGCGCCTGCCAGCCGGCGGGATCCGCGAGCGACCCGAAGCCAAGCTCAGCGTCGGAACGCAGATAACTGATCGCCTCGCGGATCAGCGCAAATTCTGCGCGTAGGCTCTCCGCGTCCGTGCGCAACGCGATCTCCTCGATTGCGCGACGCCCAGGCGCGCAAGTGCAGTTGCGCGCGACAATCTCACGCAATCGCCCAAATTCCAGAAGCTCCTCAGCACTCCGGCTCATCGCTCAATTTCCAAACGAAGTGACAGCGAGTTCCCTCGCCTCCATCCCTTGCGGGCTAAGGAATTGTACAACCGATATTTCCAGCGCGCGTGCCGTCCGAAGTTTAGACTGTACGCATGGCCGTATTGCTGCGACTCGAAAATTTCAGCGTTGAGCTGCCAACTCCCAGCGGCTGGATCCGGCCGGTAAACGAAGTCTCCTTTGAGCTTCAGGAAAGCGAAGTCCTTGGCCTTGTTGGCGAATCCGGATGCGGCAAGACCATGCTTTCGCTCGGGCTGATGGGTCTCGAGCCGCATGGCGCGCGCCGCTGCGGGCGCGCTTGGCTCGAAATTTCGCGCGAAGGCGTTTCTGCACGCGTCAATTTGGCCGCTGTTGCCGGTGAAGGCATGCGCAAGCTGCGCGGCCACGAAATCGCCATGATTTTTCAGGAGCCGATGACCGCGCTCGATCCTGTGATGCGCATCGGTGCGCAAATCGAAGAAGCGATTCGCGTGCACGAGCCGAAAATCACCCGCGCGGAAGTTCAGCAACGAACTCTCGAAGCATTGAAACTCGCCAGCGTGCCGCAGTCTGCCGTGCGAGCGCACCAATTTCCGCATCAGCTCTCCGGCGGCTTGCGGCAACGCGCCATGATCGCCATGGCTCTCGCGATGCGCCCGCGGCTTCTCATCGCTGACGAGCCCACCACCGCGCTCGACGTCACCGTGCAGCAGCAAATCGTTCAGTTGCTCACGAATCTTTGCCGCGAACTGCACCTCGCGCTGATTTTTATCACCCACGACCTCGGCGTAGTTGCGCAGATTGCTCAGCGCGTCGCTGTGATGTATGCGGGTCGCATCGTGGAAATGGGACCAACAGCGGAAGTCCTGACTCATCCCGCGCATCCCTACACAGCCGGACTGCTGCGTGCCGCTCCGCGCCTCGAAGGAAAAAAACTCACGCCAATTGCCGGCGCGGTTCCGAAGTTGGACGATTTGCCCCCTGGCTGCGCGTTTTCGCCGCGCTGCGAATTTCATTGCAGCGAATGCGATGTCGCCGTGCCGGATTTGCGCGAAGCCTCGCCGGAACATTCCGCTCGTTGTATCCTCGTGCCCATGAGCGATTCGGGGAAACAATGAACCAGGAAAAACAGATCGACGCGGAAAAGCAAATGGCGCTGGTACGCGACCGCTTCACGCGCACTGCGGGGGTTTTCGCCGATTACGTCTTGAAAGAGCGCGTTTTCGAAGCCGAGCGTCTGCTGCGTCTCGCCGCGCCACGCGGAACCGAGCGTACCATCGACGTCGCCTGCGGCCCGGCAACTCTCGCGCGCATCTTCGCGCCTCACGTCCGCTGGATCGCAGGACTCGATTTCACTCCCGCCATGCTTGAACGCGCGCGCCGCGAAGCCGCTGAGCGCAACCTCGCCAATTTTTCCGCCATTCGCAGCAACCTGCTGCGAATGCCGTTTCGCGATGCGACTTTCGATCTCGTCGTCACCAGCTACAGCATTCATCATCTGCCGGATGCCGCTGCGGCAATCGCTGAAATTTCACGCGTTCTCAAGCGCGGCGGAAAATTTGCCCTGCTGGACATGATCGTCTCCGAAGACGCAAAAATCGCGCGCGCCTGCAACGAACTGGAAATTGTGCGCGACGCTTCGCACACCCGCGCGTTGCCGGTCAGCGAATTCGAAAAGCTGCTCGCCGCCTGCGGTCTGCGAATCGTCCAGCGCGAAATCATCGAGCATCCGAGGCACTTCGATCAGTGGATGCGCACCGCGGGATCGAAGCGCGGCGACAAAGAATACGAAGCCACGCGAAAACTGCTCGAAGATTCCATGCGCGACGATACCGCCGGCTTGCATCCAAAGTTTTTCGATGGCCCTTCGCACGGTGCCGCGGATGAACGTCCCGACATTGAGTTGACGCACACAGCCCTCTATTTCGCGGCGGAAAAGCAGTGAACGGAGCGGCGAACGGAGCAATGAACAACGGTGCTCCTCTGCTCGAAGCGCGTAACTTGCGGAAAGCGTTTGTCGTCGCTGGCGCGGCGTGGGAAAAATCCGACCGTCGCGCGCAGGCCGTGGACGACGTCAGCCTCGAAGTTCATCGTGCCGAAACGTTTGGAATCGTCGGCGAGTCCGGCTGCGGCAAAACGACGCTCGCGCGAATGCTGCTGCGGCTCGTCGAGCCGGATGCAGGCGAAATTCGATTCGACGGCGACGACTGGCTCGCTGCGCGCGGCTCCGATATGCGCAAAATCCGCCGCCGCATGCAAATGGTGTTTCAGGACCCCATGGCTTCGCTCGATCCGCGCATGCGCGTTGACGCAATTGTCGGCGAGCCGCTCGAAATTCATGAGCCGGAACTAAGCCGCGCCCAAATTCGCGCACGCGTTGCCGAAACTCTCGATGCCGTTGGACTGAGCTCCGACACTCTGCGACGCTACCCGCACGAATTCTCCGGCGGCCAGCGCCAGCGCATCGGAATTGCCCGCGCGCTGATTTTGCGCCCGGAGCTGATTATTGCCGACGAGCCCGTCTCGGCTCTCGACGTTTCCATCGGCGCGCAAGTGCTCGAGCTGCTCGGAAATTTGCAGCGCCAATTTTCTCTGTCACTGTTGCTGATTTCGCACAGCGTGCCCGTTGTGGCGCAGCTCGCTTCGCGCGTGGCCGTGATGCAAGCCGGCAAATTCGTCGAAAGCGGCCCTACGGAGCAAGTCCTGAACGCGCCCGCGCATCCCTACACCCAGTCCCTGCTCGCAGCCGTGCCTCGCCTGCCCGTCTGAAAAACTATTCCCGCGTCGCGATTTGAGTTAGACTGCGCCGAGAAACTTTCCGGCATCTCATCCGTAATTGGTAATGTGGGCGAAACGCGTTCGCTCGCAGGAGGAAGAAAATGGCTGTGACCACCGCTGCGGTCCCGGAAGCCCCTCAATCCATGGGCGCATTTGCCCGTGTCATCGGTGCTCTGCTCAGCCCGCGCGCCACTTTTCAGGACATCGCGCGGAAGCCCAGTTGGCTTCTTCCGCTATTGATCATCATCCTCCTCAATATAGCGATCACAGGGATTTTTGGCCATCGCGTCGGATGGCGCGCGTTCATGGAAAGGCAGAATATGCAAAATCGCCGCGCTCAGCAGCAGATGCAACAAATGACGCCCGAGCAGCGCGAACACATGATTGACTTGCAGGTGAAAGTTGCGCCCATTGCGGGATACATTGGCGCGATTGTGATATGGCCTCTCTTTGCTCTCATTACTGCGGCGATATTCATGGGAATACTAAACGCAACGTCAAGCACGGGCATGGATTTCAAAACGTCATTCGGAGTTGTCACCCATTCGTTGATGCCATTAGTCATTGCCTTCCTCTTAGGCATATTGGTCTTATTTCTCAAACCTCCCGATACCGTTGACTTGCAGAATCTCGTGGCCTCAAACGTCGGCGCGCTTTTGAGCAAATCCGCTCCGATGTGGGAACAGTCGACGGGTACTTCGATCGATATTTTCACCTTCTGGGTGTTGGGCCTGATGGCCTTCGGCTATTCCGTCGTCCGCCCGAAAAAGCTCAAAATGGGCACTGCGCTTGCATGGGTCGTAGGAGTTTGGGTGGTCTATGTGCTGATTAAGGCTGGCCTGCTCGCCATGGTCGCCTGATAGAATCGCCGGATGGCGTTTCGCTTTGAAGTTCTATGCACCGATCCCACCGGCGCGCGTCTCGGCCGCCTCGAAACTCCTCACGGCATAATCGAAACGCCGGCGTTCATGCCGGTAGGAACGCAGGGCACAGTAAAAGCACTCACTCAGGAATCGCTCGAATCCATCGGCGCGCAAATCATTCTCGCCAACACCTATCATCTTCTCTTGCGCCCCGGCCCGGAACTCATCCGCGAAATCGGCGGCCTGCACAAATTCATGGCCTGGCCGCATCCGATAATCACCGACTCCGGCGGATACCAGGTCTTCAGTCTCGCGGACTTGCGCAAAGTCAC
>JASHOJ010000081.1 GCA_030041155.1 Candidatus Binataceae bacterium
CGGCTGCACCTGCAGGAATGGAATGTCGCTGCGGAAATCGATCGGCACGTCGGTCTTGAGGATGCGCACGTTGTCAAACAGCGGGCCGAACCAATGGTCGGTCTCGATGATGCCCTCGAGCGTTTGGAACGACTGGCTGTGCGGCAGGTTGGCGACGCCGCGCACCAGGAGGCTCCAGCCCGGCGCAGTGCGCGCGATGGCGCCGGTCCAGATCTGCAGCTGGCCCGGCTGAATCGATGGCGCCAGGAAAGTCGGCGAAAAGCCGCGGCTTTCCGCCGGCGCCGCCGCGTCGAACTGTTTGCTGAAGTTGGGATATTGCACGGCGTCGCGGGTGAGCGGCAGCCATTCGTCCACGCCCGGATAGGTCCAGAGCATGTCGTGGCCGTCCCATACCACCTTGAAACTCAACGGTAAAAACACGTACCAGCCGAACGCCGAGGCGCTGGTGATGGCCTCGCAATAGCGTAGCGCCCGCGCCGGAATGACGCCGCCGACCGCCTTATCCGCCCGCCGCGGCGGATTGGCGTTCGGCACCAGTTGGAAGAATTCGACCAGCGGAGCGGGGGGATTTGGTGCGGGCATGGGGATACTCCTCGCTGCGTAGTGTCAGACGAACGCGCCGGCCGAATGTACGAATCCGCGGGAGCGCGTTGCGATCCCGCGGCTTCAAGGACCGGGGGATGCTAGCGGACGAAGGCGGGAGCGCTATCGCCGAGACGCACTTTACCTTGATCCGCGGTCGCGGCGTCACGGACGACCTTGTCACCCGCACGAAAGGCCGGGGCGGCATCGCCGAGCTGCACTTTGCCTTGGTATACGGTCGCGCTGTCGCGGATCACCTTGGCGCCGACGCGAAAGGCCGGGGCGGCATCGCCGAGCTGCACTTTGCCTTGGTTCACGGTCGCGGTATCGCGAATCACTTTATCGCCAAGCTTGATCATGGCTATCCATCTCCTGTTATCAGTCGCTTCTGTTAACGCTTCTACTGACTGCGACTCGCAGCCTACTAGGAGTGAACCGGCCATGCGCAATCGCACAGAAGTATCTCTTCCGCTAAGCTGAAGTCTTGGGACCGCGCGCTGATGCCTTGGACTAAAAGACCTTATCAATCGCGACTTCCGGTCAGTTTATTTCACGTCCGAACCAGCACATTCTCTTGCAGTCTCTCTTTGTAATTTCCGCGGATTGGTTCCATGAAAGCATCGCGCAAGGGCAAGCTTGTTGTCGTCGTCGAGGATGATCGTCTTGTGCTTGAGGCAACGAGGAGTCTCTTGCGTTCCTGGGGTTGCCGGGTGGTCGCGGCCGAATGTTGCGGTGACGCGATCGCGAAGCTGCGCGAGCTCGGTGAGCGTCCAGACCTGATTGTGTGCGACTATCGGCTTCCGCGGGGATCGAATGGCGTCGATGCCATTAGAATGCTGCGCGGCGCCTCCAAAATTCCGGCCTTTCTGATCAGCGCCGATGCGAGTTTGCCCGGCGACGAGGATGGCGGCAACGGATACCGCCTTTTGCATAAGCCGGTGAACCCGAAAAGATTTCGTGCCCTATTGGTTGACGCTGCGGTCTTGCCGTCCTAAGGCTAAGATCGATATGCCGGATAAAACGTCTGGTTTCTTGGAATTAGTATTGCTGCTGCTGCTGGGGGTGCTTTGGGGTATTCCCTATGCGCTCACCAAAATTTCCCTTGCGACGATTCCGCCACTGACCCTGGTGGCGGCTCGAGTAGCGATCGCAGCCCTCGCACTGTGGCTCATCGCCTTCTCCCAGGGGCTCAAAGTCCCGGGGCAACGATCTTTGGTCGGACGGTTATTCGTGCAGGGCTGCATCGGCTGTGTGGTCCCATACACGCTCATTACTTTTGGACAGCAATCGGTGCACAGCGCGCTCGCGGCCATACTAAATTCCACCGGGCCGCTATTCGTTTGCCTTATTAATCTGGTTTGGATGCGGCGGGAACCGCAGACCTTCGGACGCCTGATAGGCGTCGGGATCGGACTTGCCGGAGTTATCTTGATCTCCGGCGCGAGCGCTCTGCTCGATTTGGGCCGCACGACCATCGGTCAATTGGCAATCATCGCGGCGACTTTTTCGTCGGCGGTCGCTGTCATCCATGGTCGCCGGTTCGCAGCAATCGCACCCGAGGTAGCGGCTGCCGGAACGCTGACATGGGGAGCTGTAGTGCTAATTCCACTCTGTTTCCTGGTCGAGTCGCCGTTGAGTAGCAGACCCACGGCCGGCGCTATTGTGGCATTGCTGGTCAACGCGATTGCCGCGACCGCGATCGGATTTATTGTCTACTTCCGACTCATTCGAACAATCGGTAGCACGGGCACCGCCAGTGTCGGTTACCTCAAGCCCGCTGTCGGTGTATTGATCGGCTGCACGTTCATGGGAGAAGCACTCACCTGGATAGCCGCCATTGGACTCACAGCTATTCTTTTAGGTGTCACAGCCATTCATCATGCAGATTCGAATCGTGGTTGGCTTTCCCAAAAAAACGAGCCGAGAATAATCTGAAATGTGAGACCAGCTGCGATCCCATATCATGCCAACAACGTTATTTTCAGACCCAACGGGTCCCGGCCTTAGGCGGCCCGACGCCAGACTCCACGCCAAGCTTCGAAGGGTGAGGTCGCGGCGCCACGGCCTCATTCCTTCGAGGCTGCATCGCGGCCGCCTCAGGAAGAGGTCAACAATAATTGCCGCTGGTTAAATCTGTCTAGGGCCTGTCCTCAATTAGAGGATTCCCAAGGACATTACGGCGTGATTCCTAGGGTGTCAGCTGATTCGGAGCTGACAGATGCGCCGCTATGCCCTTCGGGATGATCAATGGGACAGGATCAAGGATGTGCTGCCGGGGCGGCAGGGTCACGTTGGAGTGACCGCCAAGGACAACCGGCTGTTTGTCGAGGCGGT
>JASHOJ010000082.1 GCA_030041155.1 Candidatus Binataceae bacterium
CATTAGATGCGCTGCCATACCGTATTGACTATCCAACCCACTGCGCAGACAATACCGCTTCCGCCCGTACTTCGGTTCGGGGCATGGCACAATGAGCGAAGCTGACGTGCAGGAACGCAACATCGAGCGAAAAGCCCGCGTCCTTATCGTCGACGACGAGCTTAACCTGGCCCGGATGGCTGCAAATCTTCTGCGTCAGGCTGGCTACGATTGCGAAACCTGCCCGACCGTCGATGCGGCGATGCATGCATTGGAACAGCATGGAGCGGACGTGATCCTGACTGACCTGAAAATGCCGGGGGTGGATGGGATGGAACTCATCAGAAAGGTTCAGACCAAGAGACCAGACGTGGCCGTGGTGGTGTCGGCGCCGACGCCCAGCGCGGATTCCGCAGCGGCTGCGGTGCGCGCGGGTGCCTTCGATTCGGTTTCCAAGCCGTTCAATGCCGATGAACTCAATTCCGTCATCACCCGTGCGGTTGAGATGAGTTCGCTTCAGCGCGAAAATCGCCGACTTCGCGAACAGCTTGAAGTCGCCGCGACGACCGCCGAATTCATCGCCGAGAGCGCTCAGGCCCGCGCCTTGGTGGCGACTATCCGCCGGGTTGCGCCCGCCCACGCCACCGCACTCATCCAGGGTGAAACCGGGACCGGAAAAGAGCTGGTCGCTCGGATGCTTCATTTCTGGAGCAGGCGCGCCGAAGGTCCGTTTGTGGCAGTGAATTGCAAGGCTTTCGCCGATGGAGTGGTCGAGAGCGAGCTTTTTGGCCATGAAAAGGGCTCCTTTACCGGCGCAATCCGCGACCGGGCCGGATGCTTCGAGCGAGCGTCTGGAGGCACGTTATTCCTGGACGAAATAGGCGAGGCCGGTCCTGATTTTCAGGCCAAATTGCTTCGCGTGCTCGAAGATGGCGAGGTGATGCGTGTCGGTGCCTCCAAGCCGCGCAAGGTTGACGTCCGAATCGTGGCGGCAACCAATCGGAATCTGCGCAAGGAAATCGATGCTGGCGGATTTCGCGCCGATCTTTTCTTCCGCCTGAACGTGATTCCTCTGATCATCGCTCCGCTGCGCCAGCGTCGTGAGGATATACTTGCGATCGCGCGGTATTTCCTCATCCGGCATTCGGCTGATGCTGGTCGGCCAATCACTCTCTCGCCTGAGGCCGAGAATGTACTCGTGGGCTATTCATGGCCGGGCAACGTCCGCGAGCTTGAAAACGTTATCGAGCGCGCTGTGGTAATGAGCGGCGCCGAAGTCCTCGAACCTGAGGCGTTCGCGCTGGAGGAATACGCCGCGGGCATGGGAGAGGCTTTCGACGCGATGGCACCGGATACCGAGCCCGACGATTCTGCCGAATCAGCTCCGAGAGCGGAAGCCGAAAACGGCTCGTCGCCCGGAGACTCTGGAACACTATCTGGAACGCTACAGGAATGCCTCGATCAAGCGGCGACGGAGCGCATCAGGTCGGCCTTGGCGGCTGTGAATGGAAACCGCCTAGAAGCCGCCGCCGCGCTCGGTGTTGATAGAACGACGTTATATAGGCTGATGAAGCGGCTCGGCCTGTAAATTGTAATCGCGATTGCTCCGACACGTGGCGACATCGCGGGTTCCGATCTCAGCCCAAATCCTGATCTCAAAAGAGCGGCCGGATCGCTCTGTTGCGGAGAAGCAACCCGGCCGCTTGCCAAAGGAGGGCCCCGGACCCGGGCGTTGCCGCGCCGAGTCCGAGACGCCTGGGAGAGGACTTCTTCAGGCCGCTGTTTGCGGCGCTCGGACTGTAATCAGCTCACGCATAGTCGCGCCTCAGGTGCCGGTCATGGTCTTGATGACCTGGATCATTGCCGGCCCGACGATCACCGCGATCATCGACGGCAGGACGAACAGCACCAGCGGGAACAGCATCTTGATTGATACCTTTTGCGCCTGTTCCTCGGCTCGCAAGCGCCTGCGGGTTCTAAGCGCATCGGAGCTCGCGTGCAGCGCCGGCCCGATCTGAGCGCCTAGTTGTTCACTCTGAATCAAAGTTGCGGCGAGCGGCTTGATATCCTCAACCGCGGTCCGATCGGCGAGATTTCGCAGCGCGATACCGAGCGAGGCGCCCGCCGAGATTTCGCTTGCAACCAGGCTCAGTTCGAGGCCGATTTCCTGACCGTGACGCTCACATTCGGTGCCGACAATCCGAATGGCTTCATAGAGGCCAAGACCTGCCTCGACGCAGACCACCAGAAGGTCGAGGACATCCGAGAGTTGGCGCGAGATATTGGTCTGCCGAATTCGCGCGCGGCGGCCAATATAGTAACTGGGGATGAAGATACCGGCTGCCGCGCCGCCGAACGCGAAAACGACCGGCTGTAGACCTTGCCGGAAAAAAATGAGCCCCACAATTAGCCCGATCATGCCGCATCCGGCGGCCATCAGCACTCGCACAACCTGGTAAAGGTGCGGAGCAGCCGATTTGATATAGCCAGCCTGCAGCAATGTCTGCTGGAGCTTTTCGCCTTGAGGTGTGTCGAGCTTCGGCTGTGGGACCTTTTTTGCCGCCCAGCGGAAGATCATCCGCAGCAGATTCGGATCGTACTGCTCAGCGTCGAGCGCCCCCTGGGTCACGCGCATCTTGACCGCCAAGTCAGCGAATCGCTCATCGACCGCGCGCCGGCCGCCCGCAAACGCCATGTATAGCGATACCGCGGCCGCGCCGATTAGGCAGAAAAAGGAGATACTCACGAAGAGAGTGCTCATGTCAGTAACTCACGCGCATCAGTCGGCGAATAATCAGGACTGCGGTCAAGTCGAGTCCCAAGGCGACTTTCAAGATCACCTGACCCGTCGGATCATAGAACAACGTATGGGTATAGCTGGGCTGGATTAGCGAAAAGATGAACAACACCGCCACTGGGAGCAGTCCTACGACCCATCCGCCCATTCTTGCCTGTGCGGTAAGCGCGTGAATTTGCAGACGCAGACGCTGGCGGATGCGGACGATTTCCGAGAGCCTGCCTACGATTTGCGCCAGCGACGATCCGACTTCGGTCTGAACCTTCACCGCAACCGTCAGCAGGCGCAGATCATCTTCCGGCACTCGTTTGAGCATGTCGTCCAACGCGCGCGGGAGCGGTAGGCCGAGGCGCCCCTGTTCCAGCACGGTTCTGAATTCGAGGCCGAGCGGATCCGCGAACTCGGCCACCACTACCTGCAGGGCGCGCTGAAGCGAATGACCAGCCTCAAGTGACGACTTGATGAGATCGAGAGCGAACGGCAGTTGCTGGCCGAATGTCCGTAGCCGGCGCTTCTTTCTGAACTGGATGTACAAAATCGGCACCGAGGCAAACAGCAAGCCCGCGGCTGTGGCAAACAGCATTCCGCCCATGACCGCCTGCCCGAGGAACATGCCGCCGCCGAAGAGCAAAACGATGATCAGCAGCATATCGCTGACCCTCATATACATCCCGGCCTGCCACATCATCTCTTCGAGCTTGTGAAGAATGTTCAGGCTGCTCAGCGCGGAGCCCAGCTTTCCCTGATCGGGGCGGCGCTTGCGCGTGATGTCGAGGTCGCTATCCTCGGCGGGGCGCGTGAGCCGGCGGTTGATCTCAGTTTTCTGGTCGGATTCTTTTTTCGTGCCGTTGAAGAGCAGCAGCGCGAAAACGAAAATGGCCGCGAACAAGGCCGATGCGATTATAAAATCCATTATGTCATCCCACCGCGACGCCGGCCCGGAACAGCCGCGCGTCGAGTTTCAGTCCAGCGGCCTCAAGTCGCTGCGAGTAGGTCGACCGAATTCCGGTGGCGACAAAGCTGCCGAGCACCTGACCGTCTTGTCCCACGCCGGTGCGCTTGAACTCGAACAGGTCCTGCATCATCACCATGTCCCCCTCCATCCCGCTGATCTCCGAAATCTTCATGACTTTGCGGGTGCCGTCTGACAGTCGCGACACGTGCACGATCATGTTGAGTGCTGACGCTATCTGCTGGCGCATCGCGCGCTGCGGGATGCTGATGCCCGACAGCAGCATCATCATCTCGAGCCGGCCCATCGCATCGCGCGGCGTGTTGGCGTGGATAGTGCCGAGCGAACCGTCATGGCCGGTAGACATCGCCTGCAGCATGTCGAAGACCTCGGATCCTCGAACCTCGCCAACGATAATTCTGTCCGGCCGCATCCGAAGGCTGTTCTTAACCAGGTCGCGCTGGGTAACTTCACCCTTGCCTTCGACGTTTGCAGGACGGGTTTCCAGCCGCACCACGTGCGGCTGCTGCAGCGAGAGTTCCGCCGAGTCCTCGATCGTGACGATACGCTCGTCTTCGGGCACGAACGCGGACATGCAATTGAGCATCGTGGTTTTGCCAGATCCGGTACCGCCGCAGATGATCAAGTTGAGCCGCGCCTTCACGATAATTTCGAGAAAATGTACGATCTCCGGTACGATCGATCCTTTCTCGACCAGATCGTCAATCGCGTAGCGCCGCTTTCCGAACCGCCGAATCGAGAGCGACGGTCCATCGAGCGCAAGCGGCGGGATTATGGCGTTGATACGCGACCCGTCGGGAAGCCGCGCATCCACCATTGGCGATGATTCATCGACGCGGCGGCCGACCTGCGACACGATGCGGTCGATAATCAGCATCAGGTGCGCGTCGTCCTGGAATTTGACGGCGGTCTCGTAGAGCCTGCCGCGCTTTTCGACGTAGACCTGCTCGTGGCCGTTGACCAGGATGTCGCTGACCTCTTCGTCCCAAAGAAGCGGTTCGAGCGGCCCCAGTCCCAGAAGCTCGTTCTTGATTTCTTCGACCAGCCGACTGCGATCGGCATCGGTCAGGAGCCTTCCTTCCTCGTTAAGGATGTCGGTGATAGCGGCGGTGACCTTGCTTGACGCGAGCGCCGGCTCAAGGCTTTCAAGCCGCGACACATCCAGGCTTTCGAACAGGCGATTGTGCACCGCGAGCTTGAGTTGCGAGAAGCCTTCGGCTTGAACGTCCTTCGGCTTCTTGTTGGCGGCGCCGATAAGCGAGCGCTGGAAAGGCGCGGGTACCTGGGAGGTCTGCTGCGCGATCTTGTCGACCAGTTTCATGCCGGATGCCTCAGGTGCGCGCGCCGATCACGTTGAGTAGCTTGGACATAATCGAGGCATCGGAATTCTCGTCGCTAGCAACGTTGTCCGGATTGGCGACGCGCCGCGCGAGATCCTCGATACTCTTGGCAAGCGGCGAACCAGGTCCGACCTGCCACAGGTCCTGAGCGCTCAACTGGATACGCTCGAGAATTTTCTCGTCGCGAGGAATTTTGGCGAAGATCGGCTGCGCCAGCGTATGGCTCAATTGATCTTCGCTGATCGGGTGGGCCACCTGATGGCGGCTAAGTACGAAAGAGGGTTCCACATTTCTGAGCCCGAGCCTCTGCACCAGGTCGACAAACCGCCAGGCGCATCGCGCCGCCCCGATCGATTGATCGAGGACGTAAAAAAGATGCCGCGATCGTTCCCATGCCGCCACCGAGTTGGAGTCAACGTGGGTTCCGCAATCCACCACCACGAAGTCAAAGAGCTGGCGCATCAGGTCCAGCACCGCGCCGATCGCGCTCTCGCTCACCATCTCGCTGTCTTCAATACGCTTGGGCGCGGCGAGCAGGTAGATTCCGGACGCGTGTTTGGATAGCGCTCCTTCGAGCTGGATTGAATCCAGGTTGGTGATGTCCTCGGCCAGCGCCATGATCGTGCGATCGGGTTCCAGGTTGAGGAAGACCGAAAGCCCGCCGGTCTGGAGATCTAGATCCACCACACCAACCCGCCGGTCAAAAACGTAGCGGAGCGCCAGCGCGAGGTTCCCGGCCAAACTGGTAACGCCGGTGCCGCCGATGAGACTGACCAGCGAGACCACTTCACCGCCCTGATGAAATTCATCGCGCCGGCGCGCCTCGCTGATTTTGAGCAGTGCGCGCGTCGCGTCGCCGATATCGAGCGGCAGGAACAAAAGCTCGTCGGCGCCCGCCCGCAGAACGCGCTTCATCAAATCGGCCGATCGCTCTTCGAGCAGCGCGAACATCACTGGCCGCGGCTTTACTCCGCTTTCGCGCTGCAGGTAGCTGAGTGACGCCTCGACGTCGCCGTTGAACACCACCATCGCCATGTCGGCGGGTTCGAGCGAAGTGGGGTCGGCATCCAGGCCGACATCCTCGATGTCGAGCGGCGGTTCGCCAAGCGCGACGAGCATGGTTCGGACCTCGGTGCGCTGCTCCTCGGCAGCGCACACGAGGTGAACCTTCAATGCCCCCCGCCTGTTTCCGTTGTGCTTCTTAAGTACTGACACTGCTTCCTCTCCTACTTGCAGTTCAGCGCAACGGATTCCTTTTAGAACCGCGGGCGCGATGCATCCGGTACGGGCAGGCTTTGGGTCTTGATGGACTCCGCCGACATCGGTCCGACGTCATACGGATTGTACGGCTGCGCGCCATCCGGCAGCGGCTCCACGATCTGGGGCGTAACGCTCATCACCAGGTCGGTTTCCGTTGTTGAATGCGACGTAGTGCGGAAAAGTCCGCCCAGATAAGGCATGTCGCCCAGGTAAGGTACCTTGTTCACGGTGGATACCGGGTTCTCCATGATCAGGCCCGCGAGAATGAGCGTCTGATTGTCCTTGAGCCGCACCATCGTTTCGGCGCGCCGGGTAACGAATGCCGGAATAGTGAATCCGAACATCGATACGCCCGTCGCATAGTCAGGCTGTGACACCTCCGGCTTGACCAGAAGCTCGATTGTCTTGCGTCCGATAACCGTCGGGACAAATTGCACTGAGGTGCCGTACTGTTTGAAGACGATCGAGGTGTTAAGGGCCTGAGCGATGACGATTGGTATCTCTCCGCCGGACAGAAACTTCGCTTCCTCGCCTGAATTGGCGAGCAGGTGCGGCTCAGCCAGGATCTTCGCCAGGTTGTGCGTCTCGAGATACTGGAAAAACGTCTGAGTCTGAAAATTCGAGTTTCCCGCCGCCAGTCCGTAGGTCATACCCTGTGACAAAGTCAACGGCATGAGGGTACCCGCGGGAGATAGAGAAGCGGAGCCTCCCGAAACGGTTGTGCCGTTGGGGAGCACCGTTGTGACTGATGTTGTGGGGCTATACGGCGTAGCAACCGCGCCCGGGAGTCCGACAAGCGATACGCCGTAGTTGCTCAGCGCGACGGACAAGTTGATGCCCTGATTTTCGATATTGCTTTTGTCAAGCTCGGCCACGACACAGTTGAGCAGCACCTGCTGCTTTCCGCTCGCGTCGATTCGGACCTGCCGTTCGTCGTAGCGGCCCTGGTTGTTCCAAACCGCCAGCGTGGTGAAGCCCGGCTTGTGGCCGATAAGGTTGATCTGAAAAGGACTGATAACCTGGATATCCGCGATGTTGGTGTCCGCTATCGAGACGCGGCGGATCCGCGACGGGAAATCGATAATCCGCGAAGTCCCCGTCATCATGTCGATTGTATCGGGCGGCAGGGGATGAATTCCGCCTGAAACCGCGGTGGTCGGATACTCGGCGCCGCTCAGCGCGATCGAGGGATCGCT
>JASHOJ010000083.1 GCA_030041155.1 Candidatus Binataceae bacterium
ACTCGGCGCCGACTCGTCCGGCGATTCGATCCAGCATCCATTTGATGACACGCAGGTTATCGCCGAAGCCGGGCCATAGGAAATTACCCTGCTTGTCCTTGCGGAACCAATTGACCATGAAGATGCGGGGCGGCCGGGCGATCAATTTCTCCATCTCCAGCCAGTGGGCAAAGTAGTCGCCCATGTTGTAGCCGCAGAACGGCAGCATCGCCATCGGATCGCGCCGGACAACGCCGACCGCACCGGCGGCGGCCGCGGTCGTCTCCGAGCCCATCGTCGCGCCCATGAAGACGCCGTGGGTCCATCCGCTTGATTCCAGCACCAGTGGCATCGTGCCCGCGCGGCGTCCTCCGAACACGATTGCAGAAATCGGGACGCCTCTGGGATCATTCGCATGCGGCGACAGCGCCGGATTGTTGCTCATCGGCGTGGTGAAGCGGCTGTTGGGATGCGCTGCTTTTTCGCCGGAGCCTTTACGCCACGGGCGGCCCTGCCAATCGAGCAGTCCATCGGGCGGTTCGATCTCGATTCCTTCCCACCACACGTCGCCATCGGGCGTCATCGCGACATTGGTGAAGATGGAATCGTGCCCAACCATCTTCATCGCGTTCGGATTTGAATGGAGGCTGGTTCCGGGCGCGACTCCAAAATAGCCGTTTTCGGGATTTACCGCCCACAGGCGGCCGTCTTCGCCGACACGCAGCCACGCGATATCGTCGCCGACGGTGAAGACCTTCCATCCCGCCAATGCCTTTGGCGGCGTAAGCATCGCGAGATTGGTTTTCCCGCAGGCGCTCGGAAATGCCGCGGCGACATACGCGGTTTCACCCTGTGGATTCTGGATGCCGACGATGAGCATATGCTCGGCGAGCCAGCCTTCGCGCTGCCCCTGAGTGCTGGCGATTCGAAGCGCGAAGCATTTCTTGCTGAGCAGCGCGTTACCGCCATAACCGGAGCCAACCGACCAGATCGCATTGTCCTGCGGAAAATGGCAGATAAGTTTGCGCTCGGGGTTGAGATCGAGGGTGCAATGGACGCCGCGGCAGAAGTCGCCGCTATCGCCAAGCATCGCAAGCGCATTCGCGCCCATCCGGGTCATGATCCGCATGTTGAGCGCGACGTAAACACTGTCGGTAATCTCGACACCTATTTTCGCGAATGGCGACCCGAGCGGTCCCATTACGTACGGGATGACGTACATCGTGCGCCCGCGCATCGAGCCTTTGAGCCATCCACGCAGCTTGGCGTAGGTCTCGTCGGGATCGCCCCAGTAGTTGGTCGGGCCGGCATCTTCTTTTCTCGGCGAGCAGATGAGAGTGAGCTGCTCGGTTCGCGCGACGTCATTGGGCTTCGAGCGATGCAGATAGCAGCCGGGTTTCTTCTGCGCGCTTAGCGGGATGAGCGCGCCGGCCTTTACCGCCATTTCGGTCAAACGCTTGTGCTCCTGTTCGGAGCCGTCGCACCAAACGATCTGGTCGGGGGTGACGAGCTGCGCGATCTCGGCGACCCAATCGAGCAGAGCGTGGTTTTTGGTTGGAGCGATGTTTCCGTTGGCGTTCGGCGTCACAGCGTGAGCTCCATTTCGGTCGAGGGAGCGCGACATCGGGTAAACGCGCCACCAGCGTGACCTAAGTACAATTTAACATTTAGATTGTCTAATAGTCCAGCATCAACCTTACACGTATAAGATTAACTACATCATCTCGCGAGCGTGGCTGATCGCGATTCTGGGAAAATGCAAACGGCGTCCGCGCAGGCGGACGCCGTTCAGTTCAGGGGTTTTTGCGATAGCAGGCTTGCCGATTACATCGTATTGCCGCTGGTGCCGGCCTTTGCCATCGCGTCCGGATCGAAGAAGCTGCGCTCGACCGCGCCCATATTGATGTACCAGCATTCGCGCTCGGGCGTCTCGCGGCCTGGCAGATAACACATGCTGTGCTCGTTGCCCTGAATATCCATCGCAAGCGCACCCACGACGAATGAACGCTTGAACGGGTAGATTGCGACGCGCGCGTCAGGAACCGGCCGATCACGATACGCGAGCCAATAAATGAAGCCCTGGAACAAGCTGCCGGCGCGATCGTACACGTCGATGTATGGCGCGAACCACATTTCCGAATCCATGTACACCACGTCCTTGGATCCGAGATATCCGGCGAGCCTTGTCCGATCGGGTGTCGCTTCCACGATATACATGTGGCGCATCTCCCACACTTCGGGGCAAGCGGAGCCGCCGCCATCCGTGGTGCAGCGAATTTCGGGTGAATGCTCGGCATGAGCGCACGCGAGCATCGACTTTTCACCAAGATACTTGTAATGGAACCACTGGACTTTGGGATTAAATCCGCCGTAATGATCGGGATTCCACGCGCCGAGCCCGCTTGGATTGCTCAGGATTGCTTCGTTGAGGCGGCGCAGCCGGCGTGAACCTGGTTCCCACGTCCATTCGTCATCGCCGCGTGTCGGATCTGCAAACCGGAAGCGAATGATTCCATTGCCGCGCGATTCAGCGGGTGCCAGCACCGGATAAAGGCCGAACAGCCACATTCGATTGGTCTTCTTGAAATCAGGATCGGTCGGCAGCGGATCGACCTCGGTACGCCCTACCTCATCGTATCCGGCATAGTGGCCAACCTGAGTGTAATTGACCACGAAAACCGGCTTGTTCCTGCCGACATAAACATCCTCGCAGTCGAAGAAACGCAGGTCGTAATCATCACTATTGATGGGGCGGAAATTCTCATTCCAGATGATCTTGATTGCGGCGTAGGGATCATTCGGATCTATGAGCGGAAATGGCTGGCCGGCCACATACCCAACCATCGTTCGATGGTCGGAAGAGAGGCGGACCTGCGCGGAGTATTTCTCGGTTGCATCTTTGTACGGCGGCGGCCAATCGATGCGCTCGGTAGGGACGATCTTCATCGTCATTCCGTGATTGACGGCATCGAAGGTGCCCAGCGAGACCAAGCCTCTAATCTTCGCCTCGTTTTCGTAGTTGATGAAATCTCCGGGTTTGACTTGCGCATGTGCGGCAGAGCCGAGCGCGCACAACGCAAACACCAAACCTGCGATCACCAAAAACGGCTTGACAATACGCGAATCCATCATGGACATCATCATTACCCCGCTCAGGCAAGCTCCTGCACCGCGAAGTGTTTAACTTACGCGCCCGCCGCTTATTTCCACGGGCAACGCCGCTAATGTCATGCGAGTCGGGAGGCTAATCCAGCATCGCTGAAAATACAACTGTTCAGATGAGAAGATCAGAACGGCCATTTAAGGCGTACTTAGTGCCCGTTCATGCCCGCGCGGATTCCGCAGCGGAGCGTCAAATCAGCGCTTC
>JASHOJ010000084.1 GCA_030041155.1 Candidatus Binataceae bacterium
CTTGTGACCTATCCCAACCTCGAGGTCGCTCGGATGCGCTTTCGCCTGATTCCGAACGACGGCGGGGTTGCGCCGGAAGTGCTGCACGCGATCGCCGAAAAAAGCCTTGCCCGCACCGAGGACGGGCGCTTTACCCTCAAGTTCGATCGCGAAAGCTTTTTCGGCAGCGACGGAATAAACGTGCTCGACACGATCAAATCGGTCGAGATTCCGATATTGCTGGTGCGCGCCGGGCTTAGCCAAATCATGACGGCGGAGGCGGCCGCGTCGGCACGGGATTCGAATCCGCGCCTTCATCTGGAGGAGATACCCGGCGCGCATCATCACGTGCTGCTGGAAAAGCCGGACCTTGTGGCGCGCGAGATCGAGTCGTTCGCCGCATCTTTGCGATGAAAACCAACCCGGCGATCAAACCGGAACCGAGCGCTGGCAAACTTAAAGCAAAACTTGAGATTCCAGCCGAATTCTTCCGGGTTGATTACAACGGATCGACGCATCCGGGCGCGGCCGGGCTCTCCGGCCTGTGCTTCGCGGCCTACTTCTCGAACGAAGGTCCGACGAAGCCCGCCGGCGGAAGCGCAATCCCCGTCGCGCCGCCGTCGCCGCCACCGCGTCCAAAGCTCGCACCCACCGTCATCCCGCCGTCCACGATCATTGCCTGACCGGTGACGAACATCGAGTCGTCGCTGGCCAGAAACAACGCCATAGCGGCGATATCCTCGGGATGACCCGCGCGAGGCAGCGGCTGCGAGTTCTTGAGAAATTCCTCCACCGCCTCGCGTCCGCCGGGCTGATTGCGATGCAGGATCGGCGTGTTGATTCCGCCCGGGCAAATACAGTTGATGCGGATCTTGTCCTTGGCGAACTCAAGCGATGCGGACCGGGTAAGATTCACGACTCCCGCTTTCGCCGCGCAATAGGCATGCAGGCCGGCGAAGCCGCGAATTCCCGCGATCGATGCGGTGGAGACAATCGAGCCGCCACCGACTTTGCGCATCTCCGGAACCGAGTGCTTGATGCCCAAAAAGACCGATTTCAGCAGCACCGCCTGGCTTTTGTCCCAATCCTCGACCGAGATGTTCTCCAGCGGCCCGACCGCGCCGCCGATTCCCGCGTTGTTGTAGGTGACATCCAGGCGGCCGAATTCCTTTATCGCCCGCGCCACCATCGCCTTGATTTCGGCTTCCATCGAGACGTCGGTTTTCTGGAACACCGCGCGCCCGCCGTTTTCCTTGCAATCGCGAACCGTCGCCTCGCCGCCATCCTTGTTCAAGTCGGCGACCACCACCGCGGCGCCTTCACCTGCGAACAAAATCGAGGTTGCGCGGCCCATCCCGCTTGCTCCGCCGGTAATGATTGCGACTTTTCCATCGAGCCTGCCCATTGGTTGATCTCCCTGATTGCGCGATCGGCGGGAACACCACCCGCGTGCGTTATGCGTCTATTGTCAGTAGTCGAGCTTGCTTCCCGCGTCTATTACTTCGCGTCTACTGCTTCTCAAATGACGGCCCTGCGAATCCGCCCGTCGGCATGACCCGCCCTTGCATCCGTTCGCGCGAAAGCGGGCTGCCCGCGGTCAGTCCGCCATCGACAACCATCGCGGTGCCGGTTACCCATTCCGAATCGTCGCTGGCAAGGAACAGCGCCATCGCGGCGATATCGTCGGGGCGGCCGGCGCGCGGAATCGGCTGGATTTGCGAGAAAAACTGCTGCGCGACCGGTTCGCCGCCGGGAAGCCGCGAATAGATGAGCGGGGTTACGATTCCGCCGGGGCATATGCAGTTGACTCGAATCCGGTCCTTGCCGAGCTCGATCGCGACCGAGCGGGTGAGATTGATCACGGCCGCCTTTGCCGCGCTGTAGGCATGCGGGCCGGCGCCGCCGCGCAATCCGGCAACGGATGCGGTTGAAATAATCGAGCCGCCACCTACCTTGCGCATCTCGGGAACCGAAAACTTGATTCCCGCGAACACCGCGCGCAAGAGAATCGCCATCGTGCGGTCCCAATTTTCAAACGTGGTTTCTTCGATCGGACCGACTGCTCCGCCGAGCCCCGCATTATTGAAGATTATGTCGAGCCGGCCGAATTCCTTGACCGCGCGATCGACCGCAGCCTTGATATCTTCGCCGCGCTCAACATTGGTTTTCTGGAATACCGCGCGCCCGCCGTTCTCGCGCGCCTCGCGCATCGCGGCTTCGCCGCCCTCGGCATTCAGGTCGGCGATAACGACCGCCGCGCCTTCGCCCGCGAATCGGACCGCGGTTGCGCGGCCGATTCCGCTCGCCGCGCCGGTGATCACCGCTACTTTTCCATCGAGCCTGCCCATGATTTCCTCTCAGTTTCGAGCAAAAAAAGAAAATTTCAGTGCTAATACGCCGGCCGGATCGACCGGCACCTGACCCTAATACCCGTTAGGTCGCCGCAAAGCAAAAGAAATGAACCGCTCACTCGGCTTACGCCGATTGTTTGTCTTTCTAAGTCGCGACGCGGCGGCGATTCTTCGCATGATGCTAACTGCGTCGCAATTTGCGATAACTGTCTGTTAGCACGTTTCACGTGAAGCGTTGTAGAACACAGTTTGGCCTGATCTTCGAGACATCCGCGAGTTCGATCTCCAGGCCTAACTCACTTTTGCGGGTGATCGACCCTTTCAGACATGCCCTTTATTCGCACGGAAACGGGCCTTCCTGCCGCTGTCAACGGCAAACCGGTAGGTGGATACGTCGCGATCGCCAGAAACGATTCCAGGGTCATTTGCCGCGAAGTCGGATTTTCAGCCATTTTGGCAGGATACCGCTTTTCCATGCACCCGCCCTGCGCTCGCGCGGTCAGCGCTCGGGGCGCTCGAACGACGGCCCGGAAAAGGTGCCGTCATTTGGCAGCCCGCCGAGGCGTATCCGCACGTTGCCGGTGTTCATGCCGCCGTCGACCACCATCGCCGCACCGGTTACCCATTCGGATTCATCCGAGGCGAGGAACAGCGCCATGTTCGCGATATCCTCGGGATGGCCGGCGCGCGGAATCGGCTGCATCCGCGCCATGTTTTTCTCGGCCGCTTCCTCTCCGCCGGGTATCCCGCGATTAACCAGCGGAGTGTTGACGCCGCCCGGGCAGATGCAGTTGACGCGAATCCGGTCGTGGCCGACCTCGATCGCAACCGCCTCGGTCAGATTGACCACCGCCGCCTTGGCCGCGCTGTATGCGGCCAGGTAGCCGACGCCGCGCAGTCCCGCGACGCTCGCGGTGGAGATAATCGATCCGCCGCCCGCTTTGCGCAGCTCGGGAATGGAATATTTCATACCGAGAAAGACGGCGCGCAGAAGCACCGCGATTGTTTTGTCGAAATCCTGCGCGCTGACCTTCTCGATCGCTCCGGTCGCGCCGGCCACGCCCGCGTTGTTGTACATAATATCGAGCCGGCCGAATTCCCGCGTCGCGCGATCGACCGCGGCCTTGATATCCGCTTCGCTGGTCACGTCGGTGCGTTGGAAGACGGCGCGCGCTCCGGCAGCGGCGCATTCGGCGACCGCGGTTTCGCCGCCGCGCGCGTTCAAATCGGTCAGGACGATTGCCGCCCCTTCCTTGGCGAAGCGGATTGCGGTCGCGCGGCCCATCCCGCTTGCCGCGCCGGTGATTACTGCCACTTTTCCGTCAAGCTTGCCCATCGCGATTACCTCAGGCTGTGGCATAGCAATTATCCGGGGCGATACGGTAGCGAAAAAATCTCGCCTTTGGGATTTGCGAACCCGCCGCGAAGATACTGCCAAAAAGCCGCGGTGATATAATCGTCCTCGCGATGCCGGAGAACGATTCTAAAAATAACGACGCGAAGCCGGGCGCGCCCGAATCCGCCGGTCCTCGTTACGATTCGCTGGTCGAGTATCCGGCTGACATCGCGCCGGGTAAGGACAAAGCCGCGCCGCTTCACCTCACCGCTCAGGACCATGACGATCCTGACGACGATCCAGAAGACAATCCAATCGACCGCAAGCTGCATATCACGCCCGCGTTGCCTGGCGTTTACCTGCTGAAGGATCGCGCGGGCAAAGTCCTTTACGTCGGCAAAGCAAAGTCGCTGCGCTCGCGCGTGCGAGCCTATTTTCGTCCCGCGCGCGAGGGCGAGGCGGGCGACGGGCGCTATCAGGTGCGCTTTCTGATGACCAAGGTGCGCGATTTCGACACCCTGGTCACCGCCAGCGAGAAGGAGGCGCTGATTCTAGAGAACAACCTGATAAAGCAGTATAAGCCCCGCTACAACATCAGGCTGAAGGACGACAAATCGTACCTGAGCGCCAAAGTGACTCGCCACGAATGGCCGCGAATCACGGTCACGCGCAGGATCGTGAAGGACGGGGGACGCTACTTTGGTCCATTCGGCTCAGCCGACGGTCTGCGTGAGACAATCGACGTAATCCGCAAGGTCTTTCCGCTGCGCACCTGCTCGGACGGCGTGTTCAAGAATCGCGCGCGCCCGTGCCTTGAGTATCAGATAAAGAGATGCCTTGGACCGTGTTGCCTGCCGGTTGATCGAGCCGAGTATCAAAAGCATCTGCACGCCGCGGAGATGCTGCTTGAGGGGCGCGACCTCGACCTTCTGCGCGAGATGCGCGAGCAGATGAAGGACCACGCCTCGCGCCTGGAATTCGAGGACGCAGCGCGGGTGCGCGATCGGGTGCGCGCGATCGAGAAGACGGTCGAGCGGCAGACCGTGCTGCATCACATGGGAATCGATCAGGACGTGTTCGGGCTTTATCGCGAGGGCGGATCGATCGAGGCAATCGTGCTGATCGTGCGCGCGGGCAAGCTGACCAGCACGCAGAGCTTCAGCTTTCAGGACCTGGAATTCTCCGACCACGACGTCTTACAGGATTTGTTGACCCAGTATTACCAGGGGGCGCGCGCGATTCCGGACGAGATTATCGTGCCGGTCGAGCTGGACGACGCGGAGGTGCGCGCCGAGCTTTTAAGCGAGCGGCGCGGGCGCAAGACCGAGGTAATCGTGCCGCAGCGCGGGGATAAAGCGCGGCTTGCCGAGATGGCGCGCGACAACGCGCGGCAGAGCTTTGCCGCCCGCCGCGACCATGAACAAACGCGCGAGAAGATGCTCGAAGAGCTGCGCACGCGGCTGCATCTCAGGAACGCGCCCAAGCGAATCGAATGCTACGACATCTCGAACCTGCAGGGATCGATGGTGGTCGGATCGCAGGTCACGTTCGACGAAGGACTGCCGCTAAAGGCGCAGTACCGCCGCTATCGTATTCGCGGTTTCGAGGGGCAGGACGACTTCGCAAGCCTCTACGAAGTGCTCGGCCGCCGCGTCCATCGCGCGCAAAAGGAGAACGAATATCCCGACCTGTGGGTTATCGACGGCGGCAAAGGACAGTTGAACGTCGCGATCCAGGTATTGCGCGAGAACAATCTGGCCGAGCAGATCGACTGCATCTCGCTTGCCAAGCAGCATGTGCAAGGCGATCGGCGCGCAAAGGAAGTCGCCAAATCGGAGGAACGCGTCTTTTTGCCGAATCGCAAGGACCCGATCGTGCTCGCCAAAAATTCGACCGCGCTGTTTCTGCTGGTGCGGGTGCGCGACGAGGCGCATCGCTTCGCGATCACCTATAACCGCGAGCTGAGGCGGCGGGCGCGAATGCGGTCGGTGTTGGACGATATCGACGGTATCGGACCGACCAGGCGGCGCGCGATGCTGCGGCATTTCGGCAGCCTGAAGCGGATCCGCGAGGCATCGGTCGAGCAGCTTGCCGAGGTGAAGGGAATTAATCTGGAACTCGCGGCACAAATCCGACGCCATTTGGATGCGATCGCGTCGATTCTGGACCGCGCGGTCGCGGACGAAAGAGCCGACTATCAGGCGGGCGAGACCGAATCGGCAGGCATGGAACCGGAAGATGTGGCAGCGGGAAATATGGAAGCGGCGATGCTGAGCGAAGCCGCGCGCGATCCCTCCGGCGCGGCGCCGGAGCCTGATCCCAATCGCGAAAGGCAGCTTGCGGCGCCGGACGCGGATGCCGCCGCCGAAGGCGAGCTAATTCCTGATGGATCGAATTCGCGCGACTAGGTCGCGCGCGGCATCCGCGCCGAGCAGCCGGTCCGCCATCGGATAGAGTACCGCCTCCTCCTTGCCCTGATGGCTGCGCAGCAGCGCCGAAGGATCGATCGGCTGGCCCTCGACGGCCTGAATCGCGGTCCATCGCTCCTGCACGGTGGGTAGCGCGTCGAGTCCCTTGAGCATCCGCTCGATTTCGTGATGCTCCTGGCGCATCGCCCATGTCGGGCCACTGTCGGTAAGGCCGGTTTTGGCTTCGATTGCGGGAAACAGGAGGTCGTTCTCGGCCTCGAGATGCCGTCTTGCCGCGGCAATGAATTCCTTGCTGCGAGAATGAACCGCTGCAAAATCCTCGCGTGCGAGCGCCGCTAACGTGTCTTCCCAGAGCTTATTGATTCGCACGTGATCGGCGGAGAGTTCGGCGGTGATCGAGCCGGTCTGCGCGCCGGACGCGGCTTGCGCGGCGGACGCGGCTTGCGCGGCAGAATTGGATTCTTCAGTGGGCGTGCTCATCGATTATGGCGGCTCCTCCCTATAGCAACACTCGGCATCGCAGCGATTCGCCTGCGATTTATAGCCGCCACAAAGAGATAGTTGCGAATTCGCTCCCGCGCAACGTGCCGCGCGCGCGGCGAGTCATCAAACGCACTGGAAATCCAGTGAATGGGAACTCTAAGTTCTCGACTTGCGACAACCCCGCAGCCTTAACCCATTTTGGGCTAAACCCGAATTCGGATTATTTAAGCTTCTCCGCCGAGTTCCGCCAGGGAAAAGCCTTTGAAATCCGTGTTCACGGAAGAGTACGGCCGCTTTCTCGAAAAACTGATCTCAACTCGCAAGGCTGCTGGTATCACACAGCAGGAACTCGCCTCATGCCTCAAAAGGCCCCAGTCCTTCGTGTCGAAGTATGAGCGTCGCGAGCGGCGTCTCGACGTGGTCGAGTTTATCACGATTTGTCGATCTCTTAAGGCCGACCCGCATCGCATCGTCCGAGAGATTGAGGAGTACTTGGATTCCCGTTCCAAACAAGGAACGCGCAATTGAGGACCGCCCAACTTCCAGAAGCCAGTGGTCGACCTCACCGAAACGTCGCAAACAGCAAAGCAACAGGGAACGAGGGTGATTGTGTGAACCTTCGAGACACAATTTCCATGTTACAGGAGTTCAAGCGCACGCATCCGTCAGCAAATAAAGCTCAGATGGAGAGCGCCTTTGTGGCAAAGGTGGGCGCTCGAAAAGACCGGGCAGTTTTTGTCGGTGACGGCTATTCGCTGCGATTGTCAGAAGCGAACACCGATTCGTTCTCCAACGTAGTTCTCTCGCTATCTAAGCTAGAGAAATACGATTCCTTTCCAATGGTTATCTGCATTGTTCGACCCGACCGCTTAGAATTTCGCATCGCTAACACGACGTTCCTCAAGCGCATCAGCCATAGCTCACACAGTTTCCGCGCGGATAACATTCGAGGAAGCTTTCTCGGTCATGACATCATGGACGAGTACGAAGGAATTCCGAATCGGCCCGAGCATTTCGAACACTTGTTTGCAATTCACACGGAATATTCTTGGGAGGAGAATGTTGAGCGTCTCGTCGAAGCGACGAACGCCATCGTTGCTCGATCTACCCGGTTCGACGTCACGCCCGAGATCGCTGACAGGGTACTTGACGCTCCAGCAAGAGCGGCGGCTGCAACGAGGGCCAACGAATTTCAGAATGCGCAGCGTCGCTTAATGGAAATAGTTGAGCGGTATCGCGGCGATCTCCTTCAAGCGTCGACCATCGATAACGTGAACATTCGCGGTAACACTATTGAGCAGATCATCACTGGCGCGGTCAACGCACATCGTCTTGATGACTTGGTCTTTCCGTTGGCAAGGGGCGGTCGGCTGATCGTGGATATCAAAACAAAACTGCTGGACCGCGCCTCAGCGCCGAAGGCCTATAATATCGATAAAATGCTCCGCCTGCTCGCGGAACCCGGTACCTCGTTTGCCTTCTTTTTCGTTGGCCTAGACGGGACCCGCCGCAGGGCTCAGGCTCTACTCGTTTCCATGTTCGATCCCATGGTTCTGGAGGCGACGCGTATTCAGTCGCACTGGGCAGGCCGAGCCTCGCGGGGCGTTACCCAGCTTACGGGCGACATTTCCAAAATTTTTGAGGCGAACTATCTGCCCTCGGTGGACTTGGAAGCTGGCAAGGAGTTGCTACGTCATTTTCTCAAACGGTAGCAGCATTTCGTTAGTTTTGGCGATGTCATTTATCACGCTCAGCGTGTTTCGCTCCCAAAACACGCGATCTTGATAGCCTTGAATTGTTCGATCGGTTTCTGCCAAGAACAGGCGTCTTTCAGCCAGCAGCGCATAAAGCTCTTCGACTTCTACGCCGGAAAACCGGCGACCGAGCTTCTTTGCGACGACAGACGAAGTACCACTGCCTAGGAATGGGTCAAATATAACGTCGCCAGGATTCGAACTGGCAAGCACCAGCTTGGCAATCAGCTTCTCGCTCTTTTGAGTCGGGTGGTCTGTGTTCTCCGGCATCGACCAGAACGGCACAGTGATATCGGTCCATAGGTTGGATGGATGTGTGTCCCGGAAATTACCACGGTCGGTCTCTTGCCAATCCTTGGGTTGTCCGTTCGTATCCCGGTAGGGCGCGAGGACACGCCGGCGTACTTTGACCGCATCGACGTTGAATGTATAGCGGTCTGACATTGTGCAGAACCAGATGTCCTCGTGTGAGTTCTTCCAATTGGTGAGAGCACCGCGCCCCTTCTCCCGTTCCCAAGTAATGCGATTCCGCACGTCAAAAAACTCTGAAGCCGCCGTAAAGATCGAAGTTGACGAGATCCAATCTCCACAAATGTAGATTGTCGCCGTCCGCTTCAGACACCTTTGAAGAGCACGAAATAGGCTGCGAAGCCAATCAGTATATTGGTCGACCGGTACGCGCGAAAAACTGTTGCTCGCAAATGTCTTGTTGAGGTTGTAAGGAGGATCTAGAATTAAAAGATCAACTGCCTGCTCGGGCAATCTTTCGAAGGCAGCAAAGCAATCGCCACGTACGGTCCGTCCCAAGAAGTTGTCGCCATCTATTTCTTTGGGTCGCAGGAGCCGAGCTCGGAGTTCAGCTACCTGTCGAGGTTCCACTGTAAGAGTTTGATTCCGGGGGGCACGCTTTCTCGAATTAGGGTACGTATCAGGCGAAGAGACCGTATTCGGCGTTGACATGTCTTTATCCTCTGCGTACTGAATCTGCCGCAACAATCTCTTGAAGTCGAGATTCAGCTCGGCGAAATCCATCCTCTGTGAAAATCAGCTTATCGCCGCGAGATCGCGGCCTTGATCCTCGAATGCCGCGTTGCATATACCACCAAGCCCGCAAAGAGCCGCAGTGATGTTCGGAAAACTCAATGAGCTCGGGCATGCCGCAGAAATTTATATCTGGCCGACGAGTGTCCGCAACTCCCTATTCTACATCACTAGGGCGGGGACGGCGCGGTTTCAGGGACAGCGGTGGCGTTTTGATCAGGCTCGGGGGTCCCAGGCACGCCGCGCATCGCAGGAAGCGCGAAATCGCGATCGAATTGCACTTGCTGCGCGGGAGTCAGGGTCGCCCGAATCTGCTGGTAAGCGCCGATAAGCGCCTTCCTTCGCTCGCGCTGGAAGTTGTGCCGGATCTGCATCACGCGCTGCCGAGTATCCACCATGATGTGATGAATCTGCTGGCGCTGAGCGCCGGTCAGATGCATCTCGTGGTCCATCCGCGCGGTCAGGCCCTCGCGCGGGACGTGCAGAAGATGCCATCGAT
>JASHOJ010000085.1 GCA_030041155.1 Candidatus Binataceae bacterium
GTAGGTGTGAGTGGTGCAGATGCGCGGGTAGAAGCGCGCGCTGGTGTTGAGATTGTGATTGATCCATCCGGCGCCCGCGCCCTTGAGCGCGCTCGCCTGATCCGTATCGAGCAGGCCGATCGAAAGGCAGAGCTCTAGTTCGGGAAGCTCGGCGGAAATCCGGTCGCACGCGTCGCCAAGATGCTCCACGTCGGCGCGCGACGGCCCGCGCATGCTGCACACCATGCAATAGCGGCGCGCTCCGCTTTCGATCGCAGCGCGCGCGCCTTCGACCAGCGATGAGATCATCTGTAGCTTGTAGACCGGTATATCGGCGCGGGAGATGCGCGACTGCGAGCAGTAGTGGCAATCCTCGGGGCAGATTCCGCTCTGCGCGTTGCGCAGCATGCAGATTTTCACGCGGCGGCCGTAGCTTGCCTCGCGCACGCGCCGGGTCGCGTCGAGCAGGCGCGACAGCTCCGCGTCGGGACAGTTAAGAATCGCCGCCGCGGTCTCGCGGTCGAGCTCGGCATCCGCAAGCACCTCCGAAACCATTTGATCGAGATCGATCTGCGCAAAACTGATCATCATTACTTCCGCTTTCGAGGCTGTCGTCAGATATGGCGCGGCGACTCTCACCGCCGGCGCGCCGCTTCAGCTTTAAGACTGTCCAGCTTTAGAGGCTAAGGACGCCGCAATCAAGCCGCGACCCGCAAATTCGAGACGAGGAATTATTGTTTTCGTTCGCGCGTATCTTTTCCTTCGCGCGTATCCAGGAGTATCGCTATGCTGTTGACTCAGATCGGCGCGCGAACGCGCGCTCATCCGCGGCCGGGAGGTGATCACGATGCGCATACCGTCCGAGTCCGAGCAGGCAAAGCGTAGCGGCGCGCAGACGTGCCCGGTAAGCGGCATCGGCGCCGAGTTCGATCCGTTTCGCGATCCGTATCTCTCCGATCCGTATTCGTTCTGGGCGCGCGCGCGGCGCGAAGAACCGGTCTTCTACAGCCCAGAGATCGATTACTGGGTCGTCACCCGCTATCGCGACGTCAAGGCGATTTTCGCGGATCCGAAAACCTTCTCCGCTTCGATAGTGCAAAATCCAATCGCGCCGCTTTCGCCCAAGGTAGTCGCGATGCTGCGCGAGGGCGGCTTCGGCGCGGTGCCCGCGATGTCGAATGCGGACCCGCCGGTTCATACGCGGATTCGCAAGTTCACCGGCCAGCCGTTCACGCCGCGCCGCGTTGCTCATCTGGAAGCCGACGTGCGGCGAATCGTGACGCGCTATCTCGATAGCATCGTGCCGCGCGGGCGCGCCGACCTGGTGCGCGACATGGTTTACGAACTGCCGGTGCTGGTCCTGTTCATCTTTCTTGGGATGCCGGAAGAGGATGTGCCGCGAATCAAATCATGGGCGCGAAACCGGCTGATGCTCACGTGGGGAAATTTGCCCGAGGAAGAACAGCTCAAGGAAGCGGCCGGGCTCCTCGAATACTGGCGCTACAGCAAGCAGCACGTCGAGAAGCTGCTCGATAATCCGCCGGATAATTTTGTCGGCGATCTGATTCGCGGACGCGGCGGGGACGACCGCGTGCTTTCTATCGATGAGATCGCGACCGTCGTCTATGGCCTGCTTATCGCCGGCCATGAGACCACCACCAGCTTGTCGGCGACCG
The DNA here is from genome assembly GCA_030041155.1 of Candidatus Binataceae bacterium. Lineage (GTDB taxonomy): Bacteria > Desulfobacterota > Binatia > Binatales > Binataceae > JBARDN01. Next base: position 1,656 of record JASHOJ010000085.1, read on the forward strand.
CGATCGTCCGACTGCTGGAGCATCGCGAGGCGTGGGAAGCGATCTGCGCCGACCCGTCGTTAATCCCCAACGCGATCGAGGAGGTGTTGCGCTTCGACACCTCGGTTATCACGTGGCGGCGGCGCGCAACGCGCGAGGTGGAAATCGGCGGAGTTAAGATTCCGCCGGATGCGAAGCTGCTGCTGGCGCTGGGATCGGCGAATCACGACGAGAGCGAGTTTCCGGACAGCCGCCGCTTCGATATCCGGCGCGCGAACGCGAAGGACCACGTGGCGTTCGGGTTCGGGATTCATTACTGCTTCGGCGCTCCGCTGGCGCGGATCGAGCTCACGGTGATTTTGCAGGAACTCTCGCGGCGGATTCCGGGGATACGCCTGGTGGCGAATCAGAAGTTCGAATATTCGCCGAACATCTCGTTTCGAGGGCCGAAGCGGGTGCTGGTCGAGTGGCATGTTTCACGTGAAACGTCGTAGAACACGCCATTCTGGAGTAAAACACGGCATTCTGACATGCCACGTTTCACGTGAAACGTAGAAAAATCCTTCATTTTGAAGGGTTCTTCTTTGGCCCATTGCGAAATCGCGTTCCGCGAATCTCCTTTCCCGCTCGCATCCACCTGACCGCGTGGTCCGGCGATTGACAGCCGGCCCTCTCTCGTATAGTTCTTATTCTGCCATTTAAGGCCTTATCGAGAGCGGCGGAGGGACTGGCCCGACGATGCCGCAGCAACCGGCCCGAAGGGGTGCTGGTGCTAACTCCTGCGGGACTCGTGAGAGTTCTGGAAGATAAGGCGAGAGTTAGAAGCCCTCGTCCTTATCCAGGAGGAGGGTTTTTGTTTAGACGGTCTTTGCTTACAGGAAAACGGTTTTCGTTTTCGCCCTCCCAGCGCATCGCGCCTTTGAAGCCACCCGACTCGAACGGCCACGGCGAAGAACTTGGCTGACGCAGGCATATTGATAGTCGGAGCGGGAGGACTTGGCGTGCCGGCCTCATTGCGGCTTGCCCGCGGCGGCGCGCCGCGCATCACGCTTATCGATCCCGAGCGCGTGGAGTTGTCGAATCTCGCGCGCCAGGTGATTTTCCGCGGCGCGGATATCGGTGCTTTCAAGGCGGAGGCCGCGGCTCGTCATCTGCGCGAAGAATTTCCCGGCGTCGCGATTTCGGCGTATCCATCGGCGCTCGACGAGCGCAACGCCGCCGCGCTTTTCGCCGCGCACGATTTTATTATCGATGCGACCGACAATCCCGCGACCAAATTCCTGATAAACGACGTCGCCTGCGCGGTCGGGCGTCCTTTTGCCTACGGCGGCGTGCTCGGGATGACCGGGCAGGCGATGACGGTGATACCGGGACGCTCGGCATGCCTGCGATGCCTGTTCGAGTCACCGCCGGACGACGACGAGAGCGCGTCATGCCGCGACGCAGGCATCCTGGGGCCGGTCGCCGGCGTTATCGGCGCGATCCAGGCCGCGGAGGCGCTGGCGTATGCGGCCGGGACGCAGCCAAGGCTTGCCGGCAGAATTCTGATTTACACCGCAAACGGCACCGCGCGATTTCGGGTCGCGAGCGCATCGGCGCGTGAGCGATGCGGATGCGGGGCGTGGGCGTATCTAAGCGGCTTGCGCCAGAGCCAGCCACATCAATGAGGGAGCGATGAGTTTTGTAACCGGTCTGAAGTGCAAGGAATGCGGACAGGAGTACCCGATCGCGCCGCTGCACGTGTGCGAAACCTGCTTCGGCCCGCTGGAGGTGAGCTACAACTACGCGAAGATTCGAGCCGCCGTGTCGCGCGCGAAAATCGAAGCGCGGATGCATAACCTGTGGCGCTATCGCGAGCTGTTGCCGGTCGAAAGCGAGCCCGAGATCGGTCCGAATTCCGGCTTCACTCCGCTGGTGCATTGCAGGCGCCTTGGCGCCGAGCTCGGCCTCAAGCAGTTGTACATCAAGGACGACACCGTCAATCATCCGACGCTCTCCTATAAGGACCGGGTGGTGTCGGTTGCGATCAGCAAGGCGCGCGAGTTCGGCTTCACCACCGTCTCGTGCGCATCGACCGGCAATCTGGCGACCGCGGTTGCGGCGCACGCGGCGCGCGCGGGGCTCAAGTGCTACATCTTCATGCCGGAGAACGTGGAGGCGGGAAAAATCGTCGGCTCGACGATCTATGGCGCGCAAGTAATCACGATTCGCGGCAATTACGACGACGTTAATCGCCTGTGCAGCGAGATCGCCGACAAGTACGGATGGGCATTCGTCAATATCAATTTGCGCCCCTACTACACCGAGGGCGCTAAGACCTTTGGCTTCGAGGTCGCCGAGCAGCTCGGCTGGCGTCTGCCCGACAATATCGTGGTGCCGACCGCCGGCGGCACGATTCTGCCGAAGGTCGCAAAGGCATTTAAGGAGTTCAAGGAAGTCGGCCTGGTGAAGGAAGGAGAGGCGAAGATTTTTTCCGCGCAGGCCGCCGGATCCGCGCCGGTGATCCACGCGCTGCACAAGGGCGTCGATCTGATAACTCCGGTCAAGCCCGACACGATCGCGAAATCGATCGCGATCGGCAATCCAGCCGACGGTTATTATGTTCTAAAGGTGGTGCGCGAATCCGGCGGATGGGGCGAAGCCGCGAGCGACCCCGAGATTATCGACGCGATAAAGCTGCTCGCCCGCACCGAGGGTATCTTCGCCGAGCCGGCCGGCGGCACCACGCTGGCGGTCGCGATAAAGCTGATTGCTCAGCGCCGAATCAAGCCCGACGAGCTAACCGTGATCTCAATCACGGGCAACGGCTACAAGACGCTGGAAGCGGTTGCCGGCTCGATCGAGAAGCCGTTCGTGATCGAAGCGCGACTCCAGGAATTCGACGCGCTGTATGAGCGGCTCGGGGACGGCAAGCGCGCAACCAGCGCAGCATGATCGTGATCTCGCGCTGTCACGGCGGGACGCGGCTTGTCTGCCTTTTGCCGCCAGCATATGCATCAAGATCCAAACACGGAGGTTGATACGCATCCATGCCAGTCAGGGTCAGAGTTCCAACTCCGCTGAGACGCTTCACCGCCGGTGCCGATGAAGTTGCAGCCGAAGGATCGTCGCTGCGCCAGGTGCTGGAGAATCTAGAACAGCGGCATCCGGGAATCCGCGAGCGGCTTTTGGACGAAAAGGGCGACATCCGCCGCTTCGTCAATATTTATGTGAACGGCGACGACGTCCGCTTCCTGGATTCGCTCAATTCCAAGGTCAAGGATGGCGACGATATTTCGATCGTCCCGGCGATCGCCGGCGGACGCTGACAGCGCCGATATCGAGCGCGAAGCGGTTCCGGTACAGCGCGCTCATAGCGTGCTCGATCTGATCGGCAACACGCCGATGCTCGAGATGACGCGGATTACCCGCGGCCGGATTCCGCCCGGTGTGAGGATCTTCGCGAAGCTCGAAGGCTTCAATCCGGGCGGCTCGGTCAAGGATCGCGCGGCGCGCAAAATGGTCGAGAAGGGGCTAGAAAGTGGCGCGCTGCGCCCCGGCAAAACCATCATCGACTCGACCTCCGGCAACACCGGAATCGCGCTGGCGATGGTGGGCGCGGCGGTCGGTTATCCCGTCGAGCTGGTGATGGCAGAGAACGTAAGCCGCGAGCGCAAGAAAATAATCGAGGCCTACGGCGCGAAGATCATCTTTTCCGATCCGATGGAGTCGTCGGACGGCGCGATCATGCTGTGCCGCGAGATTATCGGGAAGAATCCGGAGAAGTACTTCAAGCCCGATCAGTACAACAATGAGGCGAACAGTTTGGCCCACCTCGAAACCACCGGCCCCGAAATCTGGCGCCAGACGCGCGGCACGATCACCCATTTTGCCGCGACGATGGGCACCAGCGGCACCGTGATGGGCACCGGCAGATTTCTCAAATCGATGAACCCCGAAATCCGCGTGATCGGAGTCGAGCCGGACGACGCGATGCACGGGCTCGAAGGGCTCAAGCACATGGCGAGCTCGATCGTGCCGGGCATCTACCACGAGCGCGAGCTCGATTCGAAGATCGCGGTCGGCACCGAAGAATCCTACGAGATGGTTTATACGCTGGGGCGCGACGAAGGCCTCCTGGTCGGCCAGAGCTCGGGCGCGGCGATGATTGCGTCGCTCAAGCTCGCGCAATCGCTCACCGACGCGCGCATCGTCACGATTTTTCCCGATTTCGGCGACAAGTACCTGTCGACCAATCTGTGGATCGGATGGCAGGAGTGGCATCGCAAGCGGACGGCGGTGAACCCCTGATGGAACGGATCCACGAACGCTATTACCTGAGCTATCCGCGCGCGCTGATCAAGGAGCCGATCCTTTATCAACTGGTCAAGAAGTTCGACCTGATTTTCAGCATCCGCGGCGCAAGCGTCTCCGAGGAAATGGGGCTGGTGGCGGTGGAGTTTGAGGGCACGCGCGATCAGATCGAGCGCGCGCTTGCGTGGCTTCGCTCTTCCGGCGTCACGGTAGAGCCGATCGAAAAAAACGTCATCGAGTAGATTGTTTCAGGTCGTCCTGCGCGCTCGTAGAGTGAAGAAACTTCCCTGAAATCCTCCCCCGCGGTTTGTTGCGGGGGGAGGACTAAGGAGGGGGTGCAGGATTGTCTTACTCGTCTCGCGTTGCTTGTGATGGAATAAGATCAGGGAGGGAAGTACCCGTGCGTAGTCGCCGCCACCAAGGCCTGGTTGATGGTGTGGTGCGTTCACGTGCTCGTTCCCTGCGCGCTCTCAGCACCGCTGCGGAGCGGCGATTGTGGGCTAAATTGCGGCGCAAGAGCCTGGATGGAGTACGTTTTCGCCGACAACATCCGCTGCATGGGTTCATCGTTGATTTCTGCTGCCTGGAAAAGCGGCTGGTGATTGAAGTTGATGGCGAGTCACACGCTGAAGATGTCGGATATGACGAGTGGAGAACCAAGAAGCTGCAGGAACATGGGTTCACAGTGTTGCGGTTCCTCAATGACGAGGTGAAACGGGATTTGGATGCGGTGGTGCAAGCGATTTGGGCGCAGTTACATGCCCGCAATCCTGCACCCCCTCCTTAGTCCTCCCCCGCAACGAACCGCGGGGGAGGATTTTTAGACGTAGCTCGAAACGCGATCACGCAACGTGCGTCAAAGGCCCCTCTCCTGGCGCTTCGCGCCGTCCTCTCCCCGCCAGGAGAGGATAAGGTGGTGGCGATCACCTTGAACGTGAGAATCCCATAGGCTCTAGCTACGAAAACAGGTGCAGGAGCATAAATGGTAGAGGTTCAGTTCATCGGGTCGGGAGACGCTTTCGGCAGCGGCGGCCGCTTTCAAACCTGCATCGCGCTTCGAGGCGCGGGCGAGAATCTTCTCATCGACTGCGGAGCGTCGTCGCTTATCGCGATGAAGCGGCTAGGGATCGATCCTTCATCCATCTCCGCCATCGTTCTGACGCATCTTCACGGCGACCACTTCGCCGGTATCCCGCTGCTGATTCTCGATGGGCAATTTAATCGTCGCACCGCGCCGCTTAAGATCGCTGGACCGCCGGGAGTGCGCGAGCGGATCGAGGCCGCGATGGAGGTGATGTTCCCGGGTTCAAGCAAGGTCGGACGGCGATTTTCGGTCGAGTACGTCGAACTCGCGGCGAGACAATCGACTCAAATCGGCGCGGCGACGGTCACGGCTTTCGAGGTGAAACACGCAAGCGGCGCCACGCCATTTGCGGTTCGAGTTGCGTACGGAGCGAAGATCGTTGCGTACTCGGGCGACACCGAATGGACCTATACGCTTGCCGACGCGGCGAAGGATGCCGACCTCTTTATCGCGGAAGCCTACTATTTCGAGAAGCCGATAAAGTTTCACCTGGATTTCCGCACCCTGGAGACGCATCGCGCCGAACTCGGATGCAAGCGGCTGATTTTGACTCATATGTCAGACGACATGCTGCGCCATCGCGAGGACGCGGCGGTCGAATGCGCGGACGACGGCAAAGTGATCACGTTGTAAGCATTATGTGAGGCGCCTGCGCGTCGCGTGATCGGAAAGACAATCCTTCACCCCTCCTTAGTCCTCCCCCGCAACAAACGCGGGGGAGGTTTTTAGAGATTAGTCCTCTGTACAAGAAAACGCGGGCGAGGAATTTGAGGGAGACTTGATCCTGCCCCGCGGCGAGGAGGAATTTGACGGAGAGTCCTTTGTCCTTGGCCCGAGCACTACCGCGAGCCCGTTTCTTACCGCTATCCTGTTCATCTTAGATGCGCGCGTCAGCGATAATCGTGGCGGCCGGCAACGGCGCTCGGCTGGGCCGCGGAGAACCGAAGGCATTCATCCGGCTCCGCGGTCGTCCGATACTCGAATATTCGCTGGCGACGATGGCCGCGGTTACCGGAATCGATGAGATCGTCGTGGCGGTGCCAATCGGGATGGAAAGCGCCGCGCGCGCTTGTGCGGCCGCAGCGCGCGTTGTGGCGCCGGTCAAAATCACCGCGGGCGGAAGCGAGCGGCAGGACTCGGTCAGAATCGCGCTTGCGCTAACCAGCGCCGAAAACGAGCTGGTGATTATCCACGACGCGGCGCGGCCGTTTGCGGCTGCGGCGCTGTTCGAGCGATGCCTCGAAGGCGCAGCGCGTCTGGGCAGCGCTATCGCGGCGATACCGGTGTCGGACACCCTAAAACAGGTTAAGGACGGGCGGGTTCAGGCAACCGTCACACGCGCGGGGCTATGGTGCGCGCAGACACCGCAGGCGTTTCGCCGCTCGATGATTATCGAAGCGCATGCGCGGGCGAAGCGCGAGAAAATCGGTGCTACCGACGACGCCGATCTTGCCGAGCGAATGGGTATCGCGGTTGAGATCGTGGAAAGTCCGGGACCGAACCTGAAAATTACCACCGCGGCCGACTTCCAGTTGGCCGAGGCGATGGCCGCGGCACTCGCGCGCGCATAATCCGTGATTGGTGAATCAATTTTGCTCGCTGGAGAATCGGACGCGGGAATTCGGCTCGACGTCTTCATCTCAAGCCGGCTTGCGCCCGAGTGCTCGCGCTCGCGAGTCGCGCGTATGATCAAGGCAGGCGTGGTGACGGTGAACGGCGCCGCGGCGCGGGCGTCGGCGGCGGTGCGCGCGGGCGATCGGATCGAGCTATTGCCGCAGACCGCCGCGATGCAGGTGGAATTGGATGGCGCGGGCGCGGATGCGCCTGAAATCGACGTGCTTTACTCCGACGAAGAAATAATCGTGGTCAACAAAGCCGCAGGAGTGACGGTGCATCCGGCGGTAGGGCATCCCGACGGCACGCTGGTCGATGGACTTCTCGCGCGCTTTCCGGAATTGGCCATGATGGCGGAGCCGGATGGCGTTCTGCGGCCGGGAATTGTGCATCGGCTCGACAAGGAGACCTCGGGCGTGATGGTTGTGGCGCGCACGCCGTTCGCACGCGCGGCGCTGGCGGGCCAGTTCAAGGATCGAAGCGTCAGAAAAACTTATCTGGCGGTGGTGCGCGGAATTGTCGCGAAGGACGCGATCACGATCGCGCGTCCGATCGGACGCCATCCGAGCGAGCGCAAGCGGATGTCGATCGCGTCGCACGCGCCGCGCGAGGCGGTAAGCAGGGTTCTGGTGCTGACGCGTTTTGGGGTTCGGGCGAAAGAGGACGCAGGCGCGACGCTTGCCAGAGTGCGTCCGGAGACCGGCCGTACGCATCAGATTCGCGTGCATCTCGCTTCTATAGGGCATCCGATTGTTGGCGACAGCCTTTATGGAGGAGCGCGGCGGGCCGGGGAATTCAGCCGGCAGGCGCTCCACGCGCTTGCGCTGATGGTTGCGCATCCGCGAAGCGGCGCGGCGATGGAATTTATCGCGCCGCTGCCGGATGACTTCGCGCGGTATCTTGCCGCGCGCGGCGTCGCGTCGGATGGCGCGGCGATCCGCGCCTGGCTCGGCGCAAAAACGGCCGAATCATGATCTCGCCAAACACAGCGATTTAACCCGGAAAATCCCGGATGCCGTTGACACACGCTAATCGGTTCAGTAGCGTCGAGGTTGAGCTTCCGCACCACGGACGCTGTGGCGGGGTGGAGGAGAACATACCCTTCGCCACCAGGCGGTCCCAATTTCGCGCACCCACGCATTTGTTCAGATTCCCGACCGCTTGGGGCAAGTGAATCAACCCGGTATTCCGCGTGGCGGGATACCTGATCGATATAAGTTGCATTACCCCGCGGCGCCGCCGACAAGGGGCGCGCGGAATTTGACTATCGCAGACAAACCCAAATAAGTGAGGCCCAGGTTGCGCGGAAGGCATATGGCTAAGGGCAGAGGCGCAGCGCGCGAAAATCACAATCATCTGGATGATGTTTCCGCGCCGGTGCGCCAGGTTCAACCGCATCATACCGAGCCGCTGATCGTCATGACCGACGACGGCGTGCTCAATCTCAAGGCGCTCAAGAGCTCGCGGATAACCGAGCTGGCGGCGATGGCGCGCGATTTCAACGTCGAGAACGCGCCCAACATGCGCAAGCAGGAGATGATCTTTTCGATCCTGCAGGCGCAGGCCGCGCGCAATGGATCGATCCTCGGCGAGGGAGTGCTGGAAATCCTGCCCGACGGCTTCGGCTTCCTGCGCGCGCCCGATTACAACTATCTGCCCGGCCCCGACGACATCTACATCTCACCGAGCCAGATTCGGAAATTCAACCTGCGCACCGGCGACATTGTTTCCGGACTGATTCGCCCGCCCAAGGAGGGCGAGCGCTATTTCGCGCTCTTAAAGGTCGAGTCGATCAACTTCGAGGACCCGGAAAAAGCGCGCGACAAGATCCTGTTCGACAACCTGACCCCACTGTATCCGCAGGAGCGGATCAAGCTCGAGTACAATCACGAAGATCTGACCACCCGCATCATCGACCTGGTCGCGCCGATCGGGAAGGGGCAGCGCGGGCTTATCGTGGCGGCGCCGTTTACCGGCAAAACCATGATGCTGCAGGCGATCGCGAAGGCGATCGCGCATAACCATCCGGAGATCGTGTTGATCGTTCTGCTGGTCGATGAGCGGCCGGAAGAAGTCACCGACATGCTGCGCTCGGTGCAGGGCGAGGTGGTAAGCTCCACCTTCGACGAGCCTGCGACCCGCCACGTGCAGGTGGCGGAGATGGTGATCGAAAAGGCGCGGCGGCTGGTGGAGCACGGGCGCGACGTCGTGATCCTGCTCGATTCGATAACGAGGCTCGCGCGCGCCTACAACACCGTGGTGCCGCCGTCGGGCAAGATCCTGTCGGGCGGCGTCGATTCCAACGCGCTGCACAAGCCCAAGAAATTCTTCGGCGCGGCGCGCAACACCGAGGACGGCGGCAGCCTCACGATCATCGCGACCGCACTGGTCGACACCGGCAGCCGGATGGACGAGGTCATCTTCGAGGAGTTCAAGGGCACCGGCAATCAGCAGGTCGCGCTGGATCGGCGACTGCTGGAAAAACGCGTCTTCCCGACTATCGATATCCAGCGATCGACCACCCGCAAGGAGGAGCTACTGCTCTCGCGCGGGACGCTCAACCGGATTTGGATTTTGCGCAAGCTCCTGTCGCAGTTGAACGCGGTCGAGGCGATGGAGTTTCTGATCGACAAGATGCAGGGGACCAAGACCAACGACGAATTCCTCGAATCGATGAACGCGTAAGCGGCGCAGGCTGTTCAGACTGACCGTTATCGGCCGCCGCTCTGGCGGCCTGTGGCGTCGCGGAACGCTGTTTTGACCGCGAAGGCATTATCTATCATAATGAGGGATTGACCAAAGGCGGGCGGGCGCGGGGGCGGCAACCTCAACAGGATCAGAGAAGAAGAATATATGACTGAAATCAGCATGAAGCAGCTACTGGAGGCCGGCGTCCACTTCGGCCATCAGACCAGCCGCTGGAATCCGAAGATGAAGCCCTATATCTTCGGCGCGCGCAACGGAATCTACATAATCGACCTGCAGCAGACGGTGCGGATGTTCCGCGCCACCTATGACTTCGTGCGCGACCTCGCCGCGCAAGGCGGGACGATCCTATTCGTCGGGACCAAGAAGCAGGCGCAGGATATCGTTAAGGAAGAAGCCGAGCGCTGCGGGATGTACTACGTCAATAACCGCTGGCTCGGCGGGATGCTGACGAATTTCCAGACTATTCGCGCCTCGATCGACCGGCTCAAGAAGCTGGAAGAGGTTCTTGCCGACCCCGAGATGGAACGCGCGCTCACCAAGCGCGAGATGAGCGACAACGCGCGCGAGCATGGCAAGCTGATGGCTACGCTTGCCGGGATCAAGAACATGCGCAAGCTGCCCGATGCGTTGTGGGTGATCGATACCAAGAAGGAAGATATCGCGGTCGCTGAGGCCAAGCGGCTCGGGATTCCGGTCGCGGCGGTGGTCGACACCAATTGCGACCCCGATGTGATTTCGTATCGGATTCCCGGCAATGACGACGCGATCCGCGCGATCAAGCTGTTCACCGCCGCGATTGCGGACGCGGTTCTGGAAGGCAAGCAGCTCGCCGAAGAACAGAAGAAGGGGCAGGAAGACGGCGGTGGACCCTCGGGCGACGGCGGCGGCGCGACGCCGGAATCGCCGGCGGCGGTTTGATGCGCGCGGTATCGATTCGCGAACCGGAAAGCAATTCGCATAAATTCAGGATTCCTGGCGTCAGCTAAAGAGACTTTTGGTATCAGCTAAAGATGGAAGTGAACGCTTCAACCATTCGGGAACTGCGCGAGAAGACCGGCGCCGGCGTGATGGACTGCAAACGCGCCCTGGCCGAGACCGGTGGCGATTTCGAAAAAGCGAGCCTGTGGCTGCGCGAACAGGGGATGGCTCAGGCGGCCAAACGCGCCGAACAACGCAAAGCGTCGGAAGGATCGGTCGGAGCGTACATCCACGCCGGCGGCAAGCTCGGCGTGCTGGTGGAAGTCAACTGCGAGAGCGATTTCGTGGCGAAGACCGAGGATTTTCAGACTCTGGTCAAGGAAATCGCGATGCAGGTTGCGGCGGCAAGCCCGCGCGTGGTCCGGCGCGAGGATCTGGACGCGAGTATCATCGAGCAGGAGCGGCAAATCTACGCGCAGCAGGCGGAGGCCTCGGGCAAACCGCGGGGCGTGATAGACAAAATTATCGACGGCAAGATCGAGAAGTTCTTCAAGGAAGTCTGCCTGATGGAGCAGAGCTATGTCCGCGACCCGAACCGCACGGTTGGCGACCTTATTCTCGAATACGGCTCGAAGCTCAAGGAAAAAATTGACGTGCGCCGCTTCACCCGCTTTCAGCTCGGTGAAAATACCGACGGCAAGGGTGCCTGACCTGATCGAGTTCTGAAGCTATCGGGGCATTGACGGGAGACAACGCCCATGGATGAGGTTGACAGCGCGAAGCGAACCGAGCCTCGGTTCGACCGCGTATTGCTTAAACTCTCCGGCGAAGCCCTGACCCGGGAAAATCACAGCGGAATCGATCTCGATCTGCTGACGGAGATGGCGCTCGAGGTCAAGGACATCGCGGCGTTGAAGATCCAGCTCGCGATCGTGATTGGCGCCGGCAATTTTATTCGCGGCACCGATTACGAGGCGCGCGGAATGGACCGCTCAACCGCGGACCAAATGGGGATGCTCGCCACAGTGATCAACGCGCTTGCGCTCCAGCACGCGCTCGAGCACGCCGGCGTCAGCACCCGGGTGCTGTCGGCGGTCACAATGCAGGCGATGGCCGAGCCTTATATCCGCCGCCGCGCAGTGCGCCATCTGGAAAAAGGGCGGGTGGTGATTTTTGCGGCCGGCACCGGCAATCCGTACTTCACCACCGATACCGCCGCGAGCCTGCGCGCGCTGGAAATCGGCGCGCAGGTAATCCTTAAGGCGAGCCATCACGTGGACGGCGTGTACGATCGCGACCCGATGCGCGAGCCGGGCGCGCGGCGCTACGATCGCCTGAGCTACCTCGAGGTGCTGCAGAAAAATCTGAAAGTGATGGATTCGACGGCGATCTCGATGTGCATGGACAACAGCCTGCCGATCGTCGTCTTCAATTTGCGCAAGCCCGGGAATATAAGAAAAGCAGTGATGGGTGAGTCGATCGGCACCTGGGTCGGGAGCGCGAGCGCATCATGAGCGGCGAAGTGGCGGAGGTAATCGATTTGGCGCGCAAGGAGATGGAAAAATCCGTCGACGCGTTCCGCCACGAGTTGGCGCGGGTCCGAACGGGACGCGCCTCGACCGCGCTGGTCGAGAACCTGCAAGTCAACTATTACGGCGCCAAGACCCCGCTGCAAAAGCTCGCAGGACTTGCCGCGCCCGAGCCGCGGCTGATCGTAATCACACCGTATGACAAGGGTTCGATGCACGAGATCGAGAAGGCGATCCAGACCTCCGATCTGGGCCTGATGCCGATGAACGACGGCAAGGTAATCCGAATCCCGCTGCCGGAGCTGACCGAAGAACGGCGCAGGGAATTGGTGCGGCACGTTCGCAAAATTGCCGAGGAGTTCCGGGTCGGCGTCCGCAATCATCGCCGCGACGCAAACGACATGCTCAAGGAAATGCACAAGGACAAGCAGATCGCCGACGACGAAGTGCGTGCCGCGGAAGCAAAGGTGCAGGCGTTCACCACCGAATTTATCGAGAAGCTGGACGGCGTGCTCACCTCAAAAGAATCCGAAATTATGGAGGTTTGAGCGCCGTCCTCAAAGCGCCGGAATCGATCGTTCGCTCCCATCTTTCAGTGGCCATTTCACTCCCACTAAACGATTTTCCCGAATTGTCATTGGATGCGTCGCGCCTGCCGCAGCACGTCGCGATCGTGATGGACGGAAACGGGCGCTGGGCGCGCAGGCGCGGGCTTGCCCGCAACGAAGGCCATCGCCGAGGCAAGGATTCGGTGCGCGCGGTGGTCGAGGCGGCGCGGGAACTGGGAATCCCCTACCTGACGCTGTTCGCGTTCTCGGCGGAGAATTGGGAGCGGCCGTCGATGGAGGTCGATTTCCTGATGCGGCTGTTCCATCGCTATCTGCTGACCGAGACCAAGCGCCTGATGAAGCGCGGCATCAGGATTCTTGCGCTCGGCGACACCGAGCGCCTGCCGCCTCGTCTCAGGCAGGTGCTCGCTGAGACGGTGGCGGCGACCAGGTTCAACAGCGACATGACGGTGGCGCTGGCGCTCTCTTATGGCGGCCGCCAGGACGTCGTGACCGCGATGCGCAAGATCGCGCAGCGTGTCGCGTCCGGCGAGCTTACTCCCGAGCAGATCGATGCCTGCGTTATCGGGCAGTCGCTGACTACCGGCGGGCTTCCCGATCCCGACCTGTTAATCCGGACTTCGGGAGAGTTGCGAGTTTCAAATTTTTTCCTGTATCAGCTTGCTTACACCGAACTCTATTTCACCGACACTCTGTGGCCGGATTTTCGCGAGCGCGAGCTGCTCAGCGCGCTTGCGGCCTACCAGATGCGCGATCGGCGCTACGGAAACATCAGCCCCGGCTAAGCGGACCGCGGCTTTAGCAGGACTCGCCTAGCGTGCTCAAGACGCGGCTTCTGACTGCGGCGATCGCGCTGCCAGTACTGCTGATCATCGTGATCTTCGCGCCGGCTTGGCTCTTCAGCGCGTTTATCGGCGTGCTCGGAGCATGGGCGCTCTACGAAGTCGCCATCATGTCGCACGCGGACGGCGCGGCCGGAATCCTGGTTCTCGCGATCGCGGGAATCGGGCCTTTGATTGCGATGCTTCTGTTGGGCGACGGCGGATTTTGGATCGTTCCGGCGGCGATAATCGTCGTGATGCTGGTGCTGGTCGCGTCGGTCGCCGTACGAGGGGCCCAGGGTGGACCGCAGGGGCTTGGGCTGACGCTGCTCGGCGCGATCTACGTCGGGGTGCTTTATCCGTACTTCGCGATCATCAGAAATACTGGCGACGGCGTCCGCAAGATCGTATTCATGCTGCTGCTCGTGATCGCGAGCGACAGCGGCGCTTATTTTGTTGGCCGCGCAATCGGGCGCGTAAAGCTGGTGCCGCGGGTCAGTCCCAACAAAACGGTGGAAGGCGCGATTGGAGGGCTTTTGGCCGCCGTAATAGCGGGATTGATCCTGTGCCGATGGCTCCTGCCCGGATGGCCTCTCCGCGCGGTCGCGGGAATTGGAGCGGGAATCGCGATCCTCGCGCAATTGGGTGATCTTGCCGGCTCTGCATTCAAGCGCAGGGCGGGCGCCAAGGACTCGGGATGGATCTTCCCCGGCCACGGCGGCCTGATCGATCGCACGTGTAGCCTAGTCTTCGCGGCTGTATTCGCTTACTATTGCTTTAAGTGATGCCTTCAGGACGCCTCGCTTGATCCACACTGCCTTAGCCAGCCCGACCGGAAAAGCTCGATGCTGACTTCGATTGTCGCCGCCGTAGTAATCCTGTCCATCCTGATCATCGTTCATGAAGCCGGGCATTTCCTGGTGGCCAAACGGCTCGGTGTCAGGGTGCTGCGGTTCTCTATCGGTTACCCTCCGAGACTCTGGGGAATTCGCTTCGGCGAGAGCGAATATCAAATCGGTGCGACCCCGCTCGGCGGGTACGTGAGGATGCTCGGTGAGGAAGTTGGCGAAGAGCCGCGCTCGGAGGAACTGGCGACATATATAGACGAGCTAGGGCACGACCTTATCAATGCCGCGCATAAGCATCAGTCCGAAGTGACCGGCGCCGATTCAAAGCTGAAAGTCCGCACACTTCACAACGATTTAGCCGCACAGGTCCAGTCACTTGCGGAAGTAGGCGCTACGGAACGCGAGGTTTTCGGACGCGACCTCAAGATTGACGAGAGTATTGTGCTGAATCGGATTCGGATGAAGGGCTCGTTCGATGCGGCCCGAACCTCGCTCTGCGAGGATCCACCGGAGGGGCTTCTGGCGCAGTTTCACGCACGCGCCTTTCCAACTCAGCGGCTCTGGAAGCGATTTGCAATCGTTTTGGCAGGCCCGTTCTCGAATCTGATTTTCGCGCCGTTCCTGCTCTGGATCGTTTTCATGTACGGGGTTCCGATCCTGCAGCCGGTGGTGGGCCAGATGCAAGCAGGCCTGCCGGCGGCGGCTTCCGGACTGAAAACCGGCGACCGCGTGATCTCGATCAACGGCCATCCGACCAATACCTGGGCGGATTTCTCGGCGACGGTGAAGCTGAGCAACGGCCGTCCGCTCCAACTCGAGGTCGAACGAGGATCGGGCGCCGAAGCCAGCCGAATGACAATCCTGCTCAGGCCGGTGCGCGAGGAAGAGAAAACCATTTTCGGCACCAAGGCCGAGGAATGGATTATCGGCGTGCTGCCGAACGGCGATGAAACAATCAAGCGCGACGGCCCGATTGTGGGCGCCTATCACGCGCTGATTGAGACCGGTACGGTAACCTCGGAACTTGTGACCGGTATCGCCAGCATCATCTCAGGCGCAGTGCCGGTCAGACAGGCTCTCGGCGGACCGATCATGATCGCACAAATCGCCGGAAGGGTCGCGCACGAGGGCTTCTCCGACGCGGCGATGTTCACGGTTATGCTCAGCATCGAGCTGGGCCTGATTAATCTGCTGCCGGTGCCGATGCTTGACGGTGGACATCTGTTGTTTTTTGTCTGCGAGGCGGTCCGCGGCAAACCGCTCGCGCTCCGGCATCGCGAAATGGCGCTGCAGGTCGGATTGTTTCTGCTTGTAGTGCTGATGGCTTTTGTAATCTTCAATGACATCGCGCGTATTGTGCAGGGCTGAATCTTTATTGGCGGACGCCGAGGGAAGCTCCGCTATCATCGGTCTCGACACCGGAATCCCAATTGCCAGTTTGGCTGTAATCAAAGACGGCAAAATAGCCGCCGAAATCGCGCGATCGACCGCCTCCCATGGCGCGGCTTTGCCGGATGCGGTGAACGAGCTTCTTAGAGCGGCAGGCATCACCATTCGCGAGGTTGGCGCAATAGCGGTCGGAATCGGTCCGGGCTCATTTACCGGGCTCAGAATCGGCCTTAGCTATGCAAAAGGCATTGCCTTGGCATCGGGATCCGCTCTGATCGGCGTACCGAGCCTTGATTCCATCGCGTTGGGCGCGCTTGAGGCAGCGCCGGCTCGCATCGGAGCGATCATCTGTCCGATTCTGGACGCACGTAAGGGCGAGGTTTACACTGCTCTTTACCGGATCGTACCGGATGGGCTAGAGAAGTTGACTCGGGATCTGGTAATGCCGCTTGCCCGCTTGACATCGAACTTCCAAGGCGAGGCGATTCTCGCGGGCGACGCCAGGGCCAACGATGCGGCTGCCCTGCTGGCAAGCAGGGATATCGGGGTGACGGTTCTCGCATCACGGATTCTCGCTTCACGCGCGACTTATATAGCCGTGCTCGGAGCTTCGCGCGTCGCGCGCGGAGAATCGGACCCAATCGCCACGCTCGAGCCGCTTTACGTCAGGCCGCCCGAGGCCGACGCCGCGCTGACGGCTGCCTCGCCGGCAACAACGGAGGGTGATGTATGGAGCGCAGAGAGGAAGAACTCATTCGGCAACATCTGACCCACGACGAGGAACTGAGATCGATCTTCGAAGAACACGAGTCGCTCAAACAAAAACTTCAGGAATATCGCAGTAAACATTATCTAACCAACGACGAGGAGATGGAGGAAAAGCGCATCCAGAAACGCAAGCTTGCGTCAAAGGACCGGATGATGGCCATCTTGGGCCGTTATCAGTCAGCGATGCGGTGAGGCGACGATGCGCGCGAGCACGCTCATAGCATGCCCAATCATACTATATCGGTGCTGGTCGAAAACGAGTTCGGCGTGCTCGCTCGCGTGGCGGGCCTGTTTTCCGGGCGCGGCTTCAACATCGAATCGCTGACAGTCGCGCCGGATCCACTTGATCCGACCGTCTCGAGGATCGTCCTGGTCGCCGCGGGCGACGACCAAGTGCTTGAGCAGATCAACAAGCAGCTCAACAAGCTGATTTCAGTGATCAAGGTCATCGATTTCCAGGGCGTCGACACGATCGAACGCGAGATGGTCATCGTGAAAGTCGCGGTGGATGAGCGCACCCGCTCTGAGCTCGACTCGATCGTAAACGCCTTCCGCGCGCATGTCATAGATATCGGACCGCATTCGGCGGCGGTCGAACTTACCGGCGATAGCGACAAGATCAAAGCATTTATCTCGCTGGTGCGCCGACTCGGAATCAAGGAAATCGTGCGCTCGGGTAATCTTGCGATGGCGCGCGCGGTGCAACACAGCACTGAGAATCATCGCGGCCGCAATCCATAAGTCTTAAACGGCGGCGGGAATATTCAGGGGAGAACACTTACATGAAGGTCTATTACGATCGCGACGCGAACCTCGACGCGCTGCGCGGCAAGAAAATTGCTGTTATCGGCTTCGGCAGCCAGGGGCATGCCCATGCGCTCAACCTTCGCGACAGCGGGATGGACGTGCGGGTGGGGCTCGCCGCATCGAGCACCTCGCGCGAGAAAGCCGTCAAGCAGGGATTGCCGGTGTTCGAGACTACCGAAGCCGCGCGCCAGGCCGATGTGATTATGATGCTGGTGCCGGATGAAATGGGCGGCGATATCTATGCAAAAGAAATCGCGCCCGCGCTCGCGAAGGGCAAATACCTGGCTTTCGGTCACGGCTTCAATATCCATTTCAAATTCATCCAGCCGCCTCCGGATGTGAACGTGTTTATGATTGCTCCCAAAGGTCCGGGTCATCTGGTCCGCTCGGAATACATGAAAGGACGCGGCGTGCCGTGCCTGCTCGCGATTCAACAGGATCCCTCGCACGATACGCGCGCGGTCGGACTCGCATGGGGCAGCGCGATCGGCGGAGGGCGCGCCGCGATCATCGAGACCACCTTCAAGGAAGAAACCGAGACCGATTTGTTCGGCGAGCAGGCGGTTCTCTGCGGTGGGCTGACCGAACTTATCCGAGCTGGATGGGAAACGCTGGTCGATGCCGGTTACGCGCCCGAAATGGCATATTTCGAGTGCCTGCACGAGGTAAAGCTGATCGTCGATCTGATCTACGAGGGCGGCATCTCCAACATGCGCTACTCGATCAGCAATACCGCTGAGTATGGCGACATGACGCGCGGCAATCGCGTGGTCGGCGAAGACACCCGCGTCGCTATGAAAAAGCTCCTGGCCGATATTCAGTCGGGAAAATTCGCGAACGAGTGGATTTCCGAGTATCGCGCCGGCCTTCCGCGTTTCAAGCAGATGCGCAAGGAAGGCGAGCAGCATCCGGTCGAGGAAGTTGGCAGGAAGTTGCGCGCCTTCATGCCGTGGCTCGCCAGCGATCGTCTTGTCGATCGCGCGCGCAATTGAGGAGTCGCATCGGGACTGCTTGAAGGATCGGGGTTACAATCTCGCGCCGCGCATCCGTACCGCGGCCGAGTGGGCGAGCAATCCGCGATGATCCGCCGAATCAGCGGGGCGCTTGGAATCGCGCGCGAAGGCGCCGGCATGGCGCTGGCGGTTCTGATCGTCGGCGCGATCCTCATGATCGCTGGAGTTCATCTGCTTGGCGTGCTGGTGATTATCGCCGGAATAGCGATCGGCGCGTTCTTCCGCGATCCCAATCGTTTCCCGGCTCGCACCACCGGGGTTGTGATCTCCGGCGCCGACGGCAAGGTTACCGATATTAGCGATGCGCCTATTCCCGGCGCGTCGGGCCCGGCATACCGGCGGGTAGCGGTTTTCATGTCGCCGCTCGACGTGCACGTGAATCGCGCGCCAGTGGCCGGGACCGTAATCCGGGTTGAGCATACCGCGGGCGAGTTTCGCGCCGCGTTCCACGACGAGGCCAACCAATACAACGAACGCACCCTGACGGTGTTCGCCGACGCTCGAGGACGCCAATTCGGCATGATGCAGATTGCCGGATATCTGGCCCGGCGCATCATTTGCACGCTTCGCATACATGATAAAATTGAGGTTGGCCAGCGAGTGGGACTAATTATGTTTGGCAGCCGTGTAGATCATTATTTCCCGCTTGAATTCCGGGTTACGGTCGCGATTGGCGACCGAGTGCGAGCGGGAGAATCGGTAATCGCGGAAGAACTTATCGCGGAGAATCCGTCGGCATGAGTGAACGATCGCGCCGCACGCTCGATGAGCGTGCGCGTATCCGTCTGATAACCGGACGCCTGCGCGAGCAACGCAGAAAGGTGGTTGCGCCGCTGCGCCGTGGGGTTTTCCTGGTACCAGCCACCATCACCTCGCTTGGATTGCTGTCAGGCTTTTATTCCGCAGTGTCCGCGATAAGCGGCCATTTCGAGCTTGCGGCGGTGATGATCCTGGTCGCGTTCGTGTGCGATGGACTGGACGGGCGCGTCGCGCGCCTGTCGCGGACCTCGAGCCAGTTCGGGGTTGAGTACGACAGCCTATCCGACGTGATTGCATTTGGGATGGCACCGGCGATTCTCGCTTACACGTGGGCGCTGAGGCCGATCGGGACCCTGGGAATCGCGGTAAGCGGCTTATTCGTGATTTGCGCCGCGCTGCGGCTGGCTCGATTCAACGTACAGACCGGCAGAGTCGACAAAAACCGATTCGTCGGTCTGCCGGTGCCAGGGGCAGCAATCCTGATCGCAGGCAGCGCGCTGGCTTACAGCTACTTCGAGCTCAGTTCGCCGCGGATGCTCTGCGTCGCGATGGTGCCGCTCACGCTGGTGCTCGCGTGGCTGATGATCTCCCGCGTCCCCTACCCCAGCTTCAAGCATCTTGATTTTCACGACCGCACGCCGGTCGAGTTGATGATCGCGGTGCTGATCGTGGTGGCGCTGCTGTTCGCGCTCCCGCAATTGACCGCCTTTCTGCTCGCGGCTGCGTTCGTGCTCTCGGGTCCGTTCCTCCTGCTGCGCGGCGAGTCGATGCGTGAAAAGTTGCCGGTACTTAGGCCGGTTCCGTCAAACAAGCCGGAAGGCGATCATCGAAGCGGTCAAAATCCGACCGATGGCCAGACGCGCAAAACCGGTGCGCTCAATCGCCCGCTACACTAGCTTCCTTCCGATTCGGGTCGAATCCGCACGAGACGCAGTTGAACCTTCCACCCAACACGGCGGGTCCGACCTTCTGGTCAAAGAAGCTGCGATGACATCGCGGGCATCGCACCGACATTAGCGCGTACATCACGACAAACAGGAAGGCAATCGGAACCAAGAGCAGCAGATTGGCTCCGGATTGCGATATCCCGGTTCCTACAAAATAAAGGACTACCGCCATAGTCGCCCACGCTATGGTTCTAATACTCCTGCACAGGCGGCTAAACCGCGCTGCCGCTCCGGGCGTCACGCTATCGAGCGGATCCCCCATGGACGACCTGATTTACATTACGCCCCGATTTCTGCGGGAAATATCATCATCAAAGCCGGCCAAAGCCAAGCATCACGTTTCAGGCGCTTGACTGCCAGTGACGGCGGCGCTTAAAATTTGAACGTCATGTTCCGCGAAGCGCGCATCGGACTGCTGCTTAGCCTGGCCCTTATTCGGGCCTCCGCCGGGTGCGTCGCGGATCGCGCTTAAGCGCCATTAAATCCGAGACGAGCGCCCTGGGCGGTGGGCCAGAGAAGCCGCCCGGGGCGTTTTTTTATTCGTTCTGGCGCATCTCGGGTCCGCGCGGGGCAAGGGAGACAGATTAGTGATGGAAACCGGAAGTATCGCCGACAAGTCAGCCGACTGGGTGAGAATCTTCGACACCACCCTGCGCGACGGCGAGCAATCGCCGGGCTGCACCATGAACGTGGAAGAAAAAATCGCGATCGCGCGCCAGCTCGGACGGCTCAATGTCGACGTGATTGAGGCAGGCTTCGCCGCATCGTCCCCGGGCGATTTCGAATCGGTCCGCCGTGTCGCCGAGGCCGCCGACGGCCCAATCGTGCTGTCGCTATCGCGTACTCGGGAAGAAGATGTCGATGCGGCGCTACGCGCGGTGGTCAAGGCGCCCCGTCCCGGCATCCACATTTTCATCGCGACCTCGGATATCCATCTCAGGTACAAGCTCAACATGACGCGCGAGGATGTACTCGACGCCGCGACTTGGGCGGTGACCCGCGCCAAAAAGCAACTCGACTACATCGAATTCTCGTGCGAAGACGCGTCACGCTCCGACTGGGATTTCATGGTGAAGGTCTGCACCGAGGTAATTCGCGCCGGAGCGACCACGATCAACCTTCCCGACACGACCGGACATGCGATTCCCGAGGAATTCGGCAGGATGTTCTCGTACATGCGCGAGCACGTGCCCGGCGCCGAACGCGTAATCTGGAGCGCTCATTGCCACAACGATCTTGGACTCGCGGTCGCGAACTCGCTGGCGGCGGTAAAAAATGGAGCGCGCCAGATCGAGTGCACGATCAACGGAATCGGCGAGCGGGCCGGCAATTGCTCCATGGAGGAGGTCGTGATGGCGCTCAAAACGCGGCACGACCTCATGGGTGTGCAGTCGCGCATCAATACGCGTCAGATTTATCCGGCCTCGCGCCTGCTCTCGCAGGTAATCGGTCAGCCGGTGCCCGCCAACAAACCGATCGTCGGCGACAACGCATTTGCACACGAGGCCGGCATACATCAGGACGGCGTGCTCAAATACAAACTCACCTACGAAATCATGAAACCCGAGGATATTGGCATTCCCTCGAACAAGCTGGTGCTCGGAAAGCATTCGGGACGACACGCCTTTGTCGAGCGGCTCAAGACCCTCGGCATCGATACGTCGGCGGTCGATGTCAATGCGGCGTTCGCTGAGTTCAAGGCGCTCTGCGACAAGAAGAAGGTGGTATACGACGACGATATCCTGGCGCTAGTTACCGAGGAGGCCCGCCGGACGGTCGAGAATTTTGAGCTGATCGACCTGCACGTCGCATCCTCGTCAAAAACGATGGCGCATGCGAAAGTGACGATGCGCGTAGCGGGCGCGGACCGGTCGCAAGAGGCCGACGGAGACGGGATGGTGGACGCCTGCTACAAGGCAATCTACAGGATCACCGGCATCAACCCGACCCTCGAGCGATATGCCGTTAAGGCCATTACCGGCGGCACCGACGCGCTCGGCGAGGTAAGTTGCCTCGTACGCGACGACGGGATGACGGTGGGGGGCGCCGGGGCGCACAGCGACATCGTGATGGCTTCCGCGCTGGCGCTGGTAAACGCGCTGAATCGTCTGAAAACTCGGACTCAACAGCCGCTCAAGCCGACGACCGACGTTCGGTGAACCAGCCAATTCTGCGGGGCGGGACTTGCCGCAGTTGATGCGTTCGGATAAGTGCTACACTAGAATCGAAAATTCCGGCGTGCCGCGCTTCTGCGCCCGCCGGTGAATCAGTGGCGATACGCATTCAATAGCAATTCCTCACGTCCGAAAACTTCCAAAGCCGAATCGTTCCGCGCTTGTAAATGGCCTACAAGATTCTAGTTCTCAAGGGTGATGGCATCGGCCCAGAGGTCGTCGGCGAGGCGCTGCAGGTCCTCAAAGTGATCGCACGCCGTTCCGCCGTAAACATGGATTTCAAGGAAGCGCATATCGGCGGTCACGCGATCGATCAATTCGGTACGCCGATGCCCGAAGATACGCTGAAGATCGCTCAGGACAGCGACGCTATCCTGCTCGGCGCGGTTGGCGGTCCAAAGTGGGACAATCCCGGCGCCGCAGTTCGGCCCGAGCAAGCGCTGCTCGGTCTGCGCAAAGCTCTCGGATTGTTCGCCAACATGCGCCCGGTGCGGGCGGTAAAAGAGCTTATCGGAGCTTCGCCCCTGAAACCGGAGATCATCGGCACCGTCGATTTAGTGGTAATCCGCGAGTTGACCGGCGGAATCTATTACGGCCAGCCGAGCGAGAAGCGCCAGCATGGCGACCAGCGGGAAGCGGTTGATACCTGCTTCTATGATGAGGCCGAAATCGTACGCGTGCTCCGTTTTGCGTTCGAACTCGCGCGTAATCGCCGCAAGAAGGTTACCTCCGTCGACAAGGCGAACGTGCTTGCGACTTCGCGCCTGTGGCGTGAGATCGCTGCGGAGATCGCGCGCGATTTCAAAGATGTCGCGTTCGAAAATCAGCTCGTCGATTCGATGGCGATGCATCTCCTGCGCAGACCCAAAGATTTCGACGTGGTCGTGACCGAAAACATGTTCGGCGATATCCTGACAGATGAAGCCTCGGTGCTCGCGGGCTCGATGGGGTTGTTGCCGTCCGCATCGCTCGGCGAAGAACTTAACAGCGCCGGCTTCCGCGTCGGTCTCTATGAACCGATCCATGGCAGCGCTCCGGATATCGCGGGACGCGACGAAGCCAATCCGCTCGCCGCGATTCTGTCGGCCGCGATGCTGCTGGAGCATTCGCTTGGCATGCGTGCGGAGGCGGAAATTATCGAGCAGGCGGTCGACGGAGTTGTGAAAGACGGCCATCGAACGCGCGACCTCGCGGGCGGTAGCGGAACCAAAACTGTGGGATGCAAGGCCATGGGCCGGCTGGTGCGGGAGAAAATCGAGAGCCTGGATGCCTGATGCCTAGCGCCAGCGAACCGAAAGTGGCCGTGGTCGGCGCCACCGGAACTGTTGGCGGCCAGATTGTCGAACTTATCTCCGATCGGGCCTTTCCCAGTTCCGAACTGGTCCTGTTTGCGACTCAGAAAGGCGCGTCGGGCACTATCGAGTCCGGCGACGACGAGTACCTGATCGAAAAGCTCGACAGTCCCGCCGATCTTGCTCGCTTCGATATCGCGTTTCTTGCAACGCCTGAAGAGCCCGCGCTCGAAATAGTCAACGCGCGTCCCGGTCCGATTCTAATTGATCTAAGTGCCGCATCGCGCGCACCCACCGACGCGATGCTCATCCCCGGAATTTCGCCGGAAAAGCGAACCCCGGCTCTTCGCACAAGCCGGCTCTTCGCGGTGCCGAATCCAGTCGCCCACGTGCTGGCGATCTGCCTCGGCGCGGCAGCCCTCGATTCGGCGATGGTGTTCGCGACCGGGATGCAGGGTGCGGCCGCCTCGGGACGCGAAATGATCGCGCGCACCGTCGATCAAACCACTGACTTGCTCTCCGCGCGGCTCGATCTGGGCGAAGACGAAACGCAGCGCGCCTTCAACGCCTTCGTCCGCGAGTCGGAGCGCGCGCTGGCCGGGCGAATCGCGGAGCAGACGGCGGCGATGCTTGCGCCGCGCGCGATTCGGCTCGCTGTTCAACTGATCACGATACCGATCCTCCACGGCACCTCTCTCGCGATTCATTTCGATAAAGCCGCCGACTCCTGGCTGGAGAATCTCAGGGCGGCGCCGGGAATCCTGATGGCAGATGAAGGTGAGCCGCTCTCAGTGATAGACGCCGTTGGCCAGGAGGCAATTATCGCGCGCGCCGAAGAGACCGTGCAGGGCGCCGAGATCTGGTGCGCGTTTGATAATGCGCGGTTGGCCGCGCTGGACGCACTCTGGATCGCGGAGAGCTTCGCGCTTAAGACCCCGGCCGGAAATTGAGCCGCACCATAAAGCTGACCATCGAGTACGACGGGACCGACTACTGCGGCTGGCAGTTGCAATCGAACCAGCAATCGGTTCAGGGGCGTATCGAAGCGGCGCTCGCGCAAATTTTTCAAACTGCGGTCCGGGTTCACGGATCCGGCCGCACCGACGCGGGCGTGCATGCGCGCGGCCAGATAGCATCGGTCGTGCTGCCGCGCGAGTTCGCGCCGGACGATCTCAAGCGTGCGTTGAATGCGCTTCTGCCTTATGACATCGCCGTGACCGCAGCTGAGCGCGTGCCCGAGAACTTCAATCCTCGCCGCGACGCTCTTTCACGAGTGTACGAGTATCGTCTGCTGAACCGGCTGGCGCGTTCTCCGCTTGAGCATCGCTATGCCTGGCACGTACCCGCGCCACTCGATTTCGCGGCGATGCGATCGGCGGCGGCAATTTTCGTCGGTGAGCACGATTTCACGGCGCTGCGATCGCTTGGCTCGGACGAGCGGACCACCATCCGCCGGGTGTTTGTTAGTGATTGGCGCCGCCAGGAGGAAATTTTCATCTATCGCGTCGAGGCGACAAGCTTCATGCGCCACATGGTCCGCACCATGGTCACGATGATGGTGGACGCTGGCCGCGGCGTTCTCGATAACGAGCGTATTGTAGCAATCGTCGCGTCGCGCGATCGTGCTCTGGCTCCCGCTCCGGCGCCGGCAGCCGGGCTATATCTAATTGATGTCCGCTACGGCAACCGTTCATGAGTGCCACGCGGCGTGCACCGAAAACGCTGATTTTGCTCGCTCGGATAGCACGCGCGACGCTAAAGTTACCGTCTCCGTGGGCAAAACCACCCTCCCTGTTCAAAAATCGTCGCGCTTTCTAGGAAATGTTGGCAATTCTCGGTTCCCTCTCTTGAAAAAATCCCGCCACTTCGTCACCCTCTCTGCCAGCCCGCAAAGCGGGCCGCAAGGAGGAGGCTGATGACGCAGTCGCAGGTAGCAGCCCATTTGGCTGACAAAGTCGAAATTTCCAAAAAGCAGGCGCGCGAAACTCTCGACGAACTTACCTCGCTCGTGGTTCGCGAACTCAAGAAGGAGGGATCGCTGCGGCTCGCGGGTTTGGGAATTTTCCGCAAGCGCCAGTCCAAAGCGCGGATGGGCCGGAACCCCGCCACCGGCGAGGCAATTAAGATTCCGGCGCGCACCCGCCTTCGCTTCACTCCCGCCAAGGCGTTGAAGGACGCGGTTCTGGGCGCAAAGAAGAAGTAATCGGAAGGCCGCACGCGCTGCATTTTGGCGAATGCGGCGGACGGAGAGTTAATGCAAACCGCGGGGCGCGCGATGCCCTGCGGTTTGCTGTTTTCCACGCGGGCTAGCCTTTGCCTCCGGAGCGCGCCGCGCGAGCGCGTGCCAGCCACTCGCGAATTCTTATCTCGTATCCGCGGTCGTTCGGCTGATAGTAGACCTGCTCGCCAATCTCTTCTGGAAAATAGCCCTGGTTGGTTATCGCACCTTCATAATCGTGCGGATAGCGGTAGTCCTTACCATAGCCGAGGCCTTTCATCAGTCCTGTCGGCGCATTGCGCAGATGCAGCGGCACCGGCGACGCGCCGCGCTGCGCGTCTTCCCGCGCCTTGTTCATCGCGAGATATGAGGCGTTCGATTTCGGCGCGCTGGCCAGATACGTAACACCCTGCGCGAGCGGAATCACGCCTTCCGGCAACCCGACGAAATCCACCGCGTCCTTCACCGCGATCGCGACCTGCAGCGCGCGCGGGTCCGCATTGCCGACATCCTCGGAAGCGAAGATCACCATGCGCCGGGCGATGAACAACGGATCTTCACCCGCTTCGACCATCCGCATCATCCAGTAGAGCGCCGCGTCGGGATCGCTGCCACGCATGCTCTTGATGAATGCGGAAATTACGTTGTAGTGCTCTTCGCCTGCGCGATCGTAAAGGAGCGCTTTGTGCTGCGCTGCTTCGCGCACGGATTCCGGAGAGATGGAGTTACCGCCGCCGCGCTTCGTCAGCTCGGCCGCGGTTTCCAGGGTGTTGAGCGCACGTCGCGCGTCACCACCGGAAAACTGAACCAGCTCGTTCATTGCGGCGTCGGTAAGGCTGAGATGCCGTTGGCCGAGGCCGCGCACCGGCGTCGTGAGCGCGCGCATCACGATGGTGCGCAGCGCGTCATCGGTCAGCGGGTTTAACACGACCACGCGGGCGCGCGACAAGAGCGGCGCGATGACCTCGAAGGAAGGATTTTCGGTGGTCGCGCCGATGAGCGTGATGAGCCCGCTCTCCACGTGGGGTAGAAAAGCGTCCTGCTGCGCGCGGTTCCATCGGTGAATCTCGTCGATAAACAGAACCGTGCGCTTGCCCGCATCCAGATCCGCGCGCGCATCTGCAATTACTTCGCGCAAATCCGAAATTCCCGAGCTGACCGCTGACAGACGTCGAAACTCGGCGCCAGATTGCTGCGCCAGCAGAATCGCAAGTGTCGTCTTGCCGGCGCCTGGCGGTCCCCACAAGATCATCGATGGCAGCCTTTTGGCCGCCGCCATCTCGGTCAAGAGCTTGCCCGGGCCGAGGAGATGTTCCTGGCCGACAACCTCGTCCAGATTCTCGGGCCGCATCCGATCCGCAAGCGGCTGAGCAAGTGGAGTTCGCGGTTTGAACAGCTCCGGGCCGCCCGATGACTTTCTGCGCGCCACGACTGAGATTTATCACAGCCGCCGTCCAATCATAGGCTGCCGCATCCGGCCATTGACTCGATCGCGATCGGCCCGGTGCGGGCTTTCGTGAAAAGTTGTTGGGGCGCGGCCGGTCCCCAAAAGAGCCTCTTGACAGGGCGATTGATCATGCTCGGCTGGATGGTCTAGCCTCATTTCGGGCTGGACAGGAGCCGGCACCACTTATGATCGTTGGAATCGATATCGGCGGTTCCACCACCGACGCCGTTGTCCTCGAAAACGGTGGCCTCCATGTCGTCACCATAGAAGCTAATGACCCGATAGCTGCGGCGGCCGGCGCGCTCGGCAAATTAGCAACAGAATTCGGCATCCGCCTCGAAGACATCGAGCGGGTCGCGGCAACCGGCGCGGGCGCCCGCGTGCTCGGCGACTCACTTCTGGGCCGTCCGATCGTCAAAGTGACCGAGTTCACCGCAATCGGCGTGGGAGGAACCTCGCTTGCCGGCAAAGATCAGGCGCTCGTCGTCTCGCTCGGCACAGGCACCGCGATCGTCTCGGTGACGCCGGACAGAATTCAGCATTTTAGCGGCACCGGAGTCGGCGGCGGCACGCTGCTCGGGCTCGCCCGGCATATGCTCGGCGTCGTCACAATCGAAAGGCTTGAGGAGATGGCGCGAAAGGGCAATCTGCGCCGTATCGATTTGACCGTGCGCGATATCGCGGGCGGACCGATCGGAGATCTGCCGCCCGGAACAACCGCCGCAAACTTTGGCAAGATCGGCGCGGACGCGACCGATGAAGACAAGGCGCTCGCGATCATGAATATGATCGTCGAATCGATAGGCGTACTCAGCCTTGCCAGCGCTCGCGCATGCGGTCAGGAAAATATCGTGCTCACCGGCAAGCTTTCGCGCCTGTTCAGCTTCATGCAGGAGGCGAAACGCCTCGATTTTCCGTTCGGCCGGCGATTTATCATCCCGCAGCACGCCGACTACGCAACCGCTATCGGCGCGGCTCGCACCGCGCTGAAAGATTAGAGACTAGTTGTCCGGAATCTCTAAAACTCCGGCTTGATCTTCAACCATCGCGGGTTGGCGAAGTTGAAAATGTATGCACGCCGCTGTCGCGTACTGCTGCGATTTGGCGGCGTGAAATGCGGCGTTCCGTAGTTGTGCACCGTAGCGCCTCCAGCCTTGAGCGGGCACGCAACCGCGCTCTCCAGGTCAAGCGCCTTTTCCGGTTCGACTATCGCCAGCATCCGCGCCTCGTCCGTTGGCTCGCCGCGGGCGACATAATGCTGCAGCAGCGGTTCCCGATGCTTCCCCGCGATGAAGTACATGCATCCGTTTTCCTCATCGACGTCATCGAGGGCCACCCAGAACTGGATTATGGCGTTCTCTGGAATACGAATTCCCGCGCGCGCAAACGGCATCCGCGCGTACGATATGTCCTGATGCCACAGCGTAGCCGCAGGATGCCCGGGCGGTTTGTAGATCAGCATGTCAAACACGAACTCAGGGTCGTCGACTTCGAGCAGCGCACGCGAGATTTCTCGCGCGTTTTCCAGCGCCTGGTTGCACGCAAACACCGGATGATAACGCGACGGCACCATTATCTGCCGCGTCACCCTGCCTAGTTGCCGGTCGTTCTTCGAGCAGTCCACCTCTCCCAACAGGAATCGATCGTAAGCGTCGCGCAGATCGGCGATAGCATCGGGGTCCGCGATTCGCTCGAATGCGAGAAATCCATCTTCGCGAAATTTCGCAGCGTCGCAGATCATCGTGATAATTCCTTATAGCAGGCGCAGCGCGCCCGCCAGAGCATCGGACCAGATTTCATTTTCCGTTCCAAGTCGCGCGAGAATGACGCTAGAATGCGGACCGCGCGCCGCACAGAGATGCGCGCGGTCGGAAGCTCAGAGGAACAGTCGTATGCCTTCAGAACTACTCAAGGGTTTTCGGATGCTCGATCTCGCTGACGAAAAAGGCGCGCTGGCGGGAAAGATGTTCGCCGACATGGGCGCCGAGGTGATCAAGATCGAGCCGCCGCGAGGATGCGCCAGTCGCACCATCCCTCCGTTTCTCGAAGATCTGCCCGGCCCCGATCGCGGTCTCTACGCGATCGCGTATCACGCCGGAAAAAAATCCATCACCGCCAACCTCGAGTCGCCCGACGCCCGCCAGCTAGTGGCCGATCTCGCCGCCACCGCGGATTTCATGGTCGAGTCATTCGCGTTGGGATATCTCGACTCGATCGGGCTCGGCTACGAGGCGCTTGCCAAGCGAAATCCGCGCCTCGTCCACACCTCGATCACTCCATTCGGCGACAGCGGGCCCGCCCGCTCCTATAAATGGGCGGATATTATTACTTGGGCTGCCGGCGGCATGATGTACATGATGGGCGAGCATGGCAAACCGCCTATCCAGATGAGCCTGCCGCAGGCCGGCTTGCATGCTGGCGCCGAGGCCGCGGTTTCCTCGCTGCTCGCGCATCACGCGCGCGAGCGCGACGGGCTGGGCCAGCATGTCATCGTAAACATGCAGGCGTGCATCGTCTGGACCCTGATGAACGAACAGGCGATGCCGATTCTGCATGGCGATCATATCAAACGCACTGGCGTGTTCACCGGCTCCGAGGATGCACGCCGCCAGATGGTTTACAAGTGCAAGGACGGCCATATCTCGACCCTGATCGCGGGCGGCGCAATCGGCGGCGCATCAACCAAAGCGCTTGTGATGTGGATGAAGGAGAAAGGCTTCGCGGCGGACTGGATGGTCGAAAAAGACTGGGCGAGCTGGGTGCCCGGGATGTTCATGAAGCTGACCGATCGCGATCGCTTCGAGATAAGCGATCTGGAAGATCGCATAGGAAAATTTTTTCTCGCCATGACCAAAAAGGAAGTCTACGAGGGCACGCTTAAGCGTCGTATCCTGCTCGCCCCGGTCGCAACCGTCGCCGATATCGCCGCAGATGAGCAGCTTTCGGCTCGCGAATACTTCGTCGAGATCGATCACGACACACTCGGGCGACGCCTCAAGATGCCGGGCGCCTTCGCAAAGCTAAGCCGCACACCAGTCGGCCCGTTCGCGCGCGCGCCAAAAGTCGGCGAACACAACCAGGAAATCTACGGTGGATCGCTCGGGCTGAGCGGTTCAAAAATCGCCGAACTTCGCGCCACGGGCGCAATCTGAAGGAAATGACGATGAGCAAATTCGCGGTCGAAGGCGTCAAGATCCTGGATTTCGCGTGGGTCGGCGTAGGACCGATCACAACCAAGTACCTGGCCGACAATGGCGCCGAGGTGATTCGCGTCGAGTCCTCGACCCGGCTCGACGTGCTGCGTATCGCTCCGCCGTGGAAAGATGCGCGGCCGGGAATTAATTCAAGCCAGTTCTTCGCCAGCTACAACAGCTCCAAAAAGGGAATCACCCTCGACTTGAGCAAGCCGGCAGCGCGAGATTTGGTCAAACGCCTGGTGCCGTGGGCGGATGTAGTGGTCGAGAGCTTCACTCCCAAGGCGATGCGCAATTGGGGGCTCGACTATGAGCATCTGCGTGAGCTGCGCCCCGACCTGATCATGCTGTCCACCTGTATGCAAGGACAGACAGGGCCCAACGCGCTCTATCCAGGTTTCGGGCAGCTTATGGCCGCGCTCTCTGGCTTTTATTACATCTCGGGTTACGACGAGGACTCGCCCTGCCCTCCTTATGGCGCGTATAGCGATTTCGTTGCGCCGCGATTTTCCGCCTCGGCGCTGCTCGCAGCGCTCGATTATCGGCGCCGCACCGGCAGCGGCCAGTATATCGACATGTCGCAGTACGAAGCCTCGTTGCACAACCTCGCACCGGCCCTCATCGATTATCTCGCGACCGGCCGTGTGCTATGGCCTCGCGGCAATGCCTCGGATCGCTATGCTCCGCATGGTGCTTACCGATGCGCCGACGAGGACGGGCATGAGCGATGGATCGCAATAGCGGTGCGCGATGACGCCGAGTGGCGCGCGATGCGCAGCGTGCTCGGAATCGGAGGCGATGATGCTCGCTTCGCCTCCATGAAGCAGCGCCATAATGCTGCGGCAGAACTCGATTCGCTGGTCAATTCATTCACGCGCGGCTTTAATGCCTACGATCTCACCGCCAAACTGCAAGGCGCGGGGGTCGCCGCGTATCCGGTGCAGAACTGCGTCGACCTGCATCAGGACGAAAACCTTGAGGCATTCGGCTTCTGGCATTGGCTGGACCACAAGGAAATGGGCACCTGTGTTTACGAAGGACTGGAGCATCGCATGAGCCGCACGCCTGGCACCTTGCGCTCTGCCGCGCCAGTTCTCGGACAGCATAACGAGGAAATCTTCGGCGGGATGCTCGGGCTTTCGGCGGCCGAGATCGAAAAGCTGAAGAAGGAAAACGTGATCATCTGAATCACGGATCCTTGCGCCACAGCTCCAACACCAAGTGCGCTACGAATTAAAGATCGCGCTTCGCTATCTGCGCGCGCGCCGCAAAGAAGCCTTCATCTCAATAACCACCATCTTCACCGCCGTCGGCGTGATGATTGGCGTCGCCGCTCTTACCATCACGCTTGCCGTGATGAGCGGGTTCGAGCACAGCCTCAAGGCTCGCGTGCTCAGTCTTACGCCGCAGGTGCAAATCCAAAGCGCCGAAGGATCGATCACGAATTACTCGGCGCTGGTAGACCGCGCGCTTGCGATTCGCGGCGTAAGCGGCGCCGATCCGTACATCACCGGGCAGGGCATGCTGAGTTCCGGACGCGGAATCGGAGGCGTGGTGGTCCGCGGCGTCGATCCGGAAAATCCGGTGGTCGCCGACGAGTGGGGCCGCTATCTCGTCAAAGGCGGATTTGCGCAGCTCTCGCGCGGCAATACAATCGTGATTGGCCGCGATCTTGCCGACCAGCTAAAGGTCAAGCTTGGCGACAAGGTTCGCCTGGTTGTGCCGTTAATCTCGGGGCCGAATGCGACGCTCGGCACCAAAACCGGAGATTTTACCATCGGCGCGATAATCGACTCGGGAATCGATTTTCTCGATTCGCAGTTGATCTTCATGAACCTGCACACCGCGCAGGACTTCTTCGGCCGTCCCGGCAAAGCCGACGGAATCGACGTGCATCTGAAGAACCTCGATGATACCGCCGCGGTTACGGTCGCGATGCGCGAAGAGATCAGTCGGCCTTATTACGTGCGCAACTGGATGGAGCTGAATCAATCGGCTGAGGCCGGTTTCGAGCTTTTGAAGCGCGTCTATTCGCTGGTTTTGGTGCTGCTGATCGGGGTGGCCGCGTTCAACTTGGTGGCGACGCTTATCATGGTTGTGATGGAGAAGCGCAAGGACATCGCGGTGCTGCTCTCGATGGGCGCTACGCGTCGCGACGTTCGGCGTATCTTCGTATTTAAAGGGCTGATCGTCGGCGCAGCCGGAACCGCCGCGGGCCTGATAGTCGGCGCGTTAGGGTGCTTTATTTTGGCACGCTACCATTTCATCCACATCTCCAAACAAGTCTACGGTATTTCGACGGTCCCAATTTCCGTCAATCCCGTAAGCTTTGCCTGGGTGGCGGCTGCGTCGATGCTGTTGTGTTTGTTGGCGACGTTCTATCCGGCGCGACAAGCGTCACGCGAAATGCCAGTCGAAGTATTCCGCACCTGACCCCTCCTGCCCGCTCCGTCAACTGCCCGCCCCAAGGCGCGGACCAGTTTCACTGATCGGAAGGCGAATGATTGGTGGTAGGCGGTTTGGAAGCGAGCTTGGGTTTGCGCACCACCAGAGTCTCGTGGCCGCGTACCTTTATAGTGCGCGCCGGCTCGGAATGGTTGGAGCCAGGACTTTCCGGACGCGCAGGACGCGAATTGGTTCTGCGCCGCCTCCAGTTGTTCAGCTCCTGCGACAGCTTCGACGCAACTGAATCGCTGTTCGAAGCCGCGCGGTCGCCGTTCTTCTGGGGTTCGTCACTCGTTTCGGGTTCACTCATACAGATTCCTTCTCCTGTGACATGGATCCTTTCTTGTTCTCTCCATCAGAGAATAAATGTGCTGGTCAGTTGAGAGTTCGTACTTCGGGGAGTTTCCGCGCGGATTTCGCGTGCAAAAAGACCTCAGCCTTGGATGGCGTAAGCTGGATGATATTCGCGATGGGAGCCGAATTCTGAATCCGTACCCGAATTACCGAGATAAGTTGGATTTATTGGAGGAATGATGCGTTTCGATTTATTTAGCGCCGGGCCACGCCTGGCCCGGCGCTATACTGGCCAGATTGAAACTTGATTCGAGCGCCCCCCGGTTATTGCTGGAATAAACTCTGCATCTTTAGCGCAAGACCCATATCCCCCGCGATACGCAGCTTGCCGGTCATGAACGCCATCTGTCCGTTCAGTTTTCCGCTGAGCATATCCAGATAGTCCTGCGCGGTCATCGAGATCGTGATACTCGGCGAAGCAGCCGAGCCTTCCTTCACCTCGCACTTGTCATTGTTGATTATAACATGCCATTTGCCGCCGCCGTCACCGGAAAGATCGAACTGATAGGTCGCATTCATTCCTTTGGCCGCTTCTTTGTTGAAGCGTGACGGCATCATGTCAAAAGCCTGCTTCACTGACGTCGGTGCTGCGTCGGGCATTGAAAGGGAGACCTCCTGGAGGGGAAGCGGCTAAGGCCGCGATCTAAAAACCATCTAAGCGCCCGGATCATTCGTTGTCAATAGCGAAGAGATAACTTCGCGTCACGAGGCGCACTTCAGTTCGCAGTTTTTTCGCCGCCGAGCCGCCGCGCGCCATCAGAACCCAAACATATTCCCCGGCACCACCGTGATAACATTTCCGCGTACCACCACCGGAGCAGCAGCTTGGGTTATCGTGACCGCTCGCTGCTTTTCCAGATCAGTTTTAACTGTCCCGTCCAGGTACGCATCTCTGCCGATCACTTTTACCGTGACCTTGGGCAGTCCCGCGTTAGCAAGCTGCTGCTGTATTGTCGCCTGCTCCTGCGCCCATTTTCCGGTGTCGGTCGAGAGCGCATCGATAACGTTGGTCACACCCGGAACATTGCGCGCGGTGCTCATGGCAAGCGCCTTGTCTTTGTCGTCGAAAACGGTGCCGGTCAGAGTCACCTCGCCGCTATTATTTGCATAACCTTTAACGCGTCCGAACTTGCGGTTCGCTTTAAGCGCGTCGTTGACTCGCTCGTACAGCGACGGAGTCGGTTTTGAGCGCGGGCGGGCCGCAACTTCGCGGCGTGGGCGATGCCGCGGCGTGGCCGCCGGCGAGGGCGCGGCGGCAACCGCTGGAGTGCTAACAACCGAGGGCGTCGCCGCCGAATACTCGGGCGCCTCGGCTGGAGTCAATGCGGCGACTTTGGTGCTCAGATCGGTTTCCACGCCAGCTTGGTCACCGGATTTGTTCACGAAGATTATCGGATAGTCGGCTTCAACCTCCTTTCCGCTGAACGGGGTGAAAGTCCATCCTGACACGTCCTTGATAACCTCCGCGTCGAGGCCGGGATTGGGCGAGGTCGAGGTCATTACCGACGCCTTCGAGACGGTGCCGTCAGGAAGAATTCGCAGCCGTACCATCATCCCGTCCTTCAAGTCTGACTCCGCTGTCAGGGCGTGGCTGTAAGCGTCAATCAAGGCCGGCTTGCCGGCATCAAAGGCGTTGCGCATCACCGTGCTCGATCGCTCGGGAGCCGTCGCCGATTCGCCCGTCACCTGCAAGGGAATCGTCGACGCGAGCATTACCGTCGGCCCTATCGACGCCGGCGCGGCGGGGGAAGCTGCCGCCACCGGGGAAGTTACCTGCGATGGCGCCGGAGCCTTGGCCTCCTGTGCGGGCTGATGCGAGGTCAAATGAAGCGCGAGCCATGCACCGCCGCCCAGCGCTATGAGCGCGGCAACCACGTAGGCGAGCCCGCGCAGAAATCCACCGCCTCCTCCGCCGTCCTCATAGGGCTCGTGCTCCGATGTCACCCGCTGCGTGTATCCGCTCTGAGCGGGACCTGGGCCGCTGGAAGACAAACGCGTCGGCTGAGGAGACGACGGCTCGGACGGAGTCCTGCGGGTCGCGGACGGCGCGGCGGCGGGCTCATTGGTGAGCCGCGCTCCGCAAAAATTGCAGATAACCTCGCCCGGCTCGGCCTTTCCACCACATACCGGACATTCGATACCGCCGCCGCTTCGGGTCGCCCCGACAAACGCCGGGTCGGTTCCGACCAGCGCGGTACCGTCAGTTTCACAAAATGTCTCGCTATCGGGATAGGTCTTGTCGCACGATGGGCATCTTTTCATCGAGAGAGCGCGCCTCCGGGAAGCGTGTGAACTCGCGCCGATGATGATAACCGCGCGGACATACCGCGCCAAGCCATCCGCGGCCACGAAGAAGTCCTGCTTCGCCCTCTAGCAAGCCAGGGGCGCGAGCTTGCGCGTCACCAACATCGCGATGCGATGAGTAAAGTAAAGTTGGCCATCGATTCGAACTGAGCGCGCGCCGCTTAAGTCCTCGGCAACGTCGCGCTCGATCATGGCGCGCGCCTTCGCTTCGCGATCGGGCGGCGTATGGCCCGACTTGAACCATCCATCGACGGGATTGCGCATTCCATAAGATGTAAAGCGGGAAAGCTCACAGCGTGCGCTGCCCAATAGCTGCGCCATCTCGGACAGCGGCAGCGCTTTGGTATGCGAACTGTCGCGCAATCGTTCGAACTCGTTGTAGTAGTCGGCGCGTGCACGATCCTCGCTGGAGATCATGTCTTCGATCGCGACAGTGCCTCCAACACGGCATACCCGCGCCATCTCGCGGATGACGCCGGTGGGATTATCGAAGTGATGCACCGCGAAGCGGCACACGACAATGTCGAACTCGCCGTCCTCGAACGGCAGACGGTCGGCGTCGGCAAGCTGGAAACGCGCGTTGGTGATCGCGCGCTCGGCTTTGTTGCGCTCGGCGATTTTGAGCGGAGCCTCGGTCAGATCGATGCCGACGACTTCTCGGCAGACAGCAGCAAAGGCAAGTGCTACGTGTCCGGGACCGGTTGCGACTTCGAGCAGGCGAGCGTCGGGCGCGGGCGCGACCATCTCCACCAGCATCGAGATGTGGCCGGGGTCGCGGATCATCGGAGCGGCTGCGTAGTCGTCGGCCTGGCGGGTAAATTCCTCTCGCACCAGATCTTTATGATCCACTTTAACTTTTCCCCTCGAAATAAATCGGCGCCGGCGATGCATCGGGGGATGCGCCGCCGCGCTTTCGATTGCGGACCCGATTGTCATCGCGACGGCCCGTACGATTCAAGGGGCGCGATCGATCCGCGGCGAATCTGGTGGAAAGTCGCGCGCTTGCGCCCGCAAAAGCGTTAGTGCTACCAAACACGTGGGTTCGAGCGGCGGCGTGCCGCCGGATTCCATCCCTTATACGGAGGGCGCGAAGTTGGATTTCGGCTTTTCAGAAGAACAGGAAATGTTGCGGGACGCGGCCAAGCGCTTTCTGGCCGACAACTGCCCGACTAAGTTTGTCCGTCAGATGATGGCGGACCCTACCGGCCACGACCCCTCGTTCTGGAAAAAAATCGTGGAGCTCGGATGGCCGGGTCTGCTGATTCCGGAGAATTACGGTGGACAGGGCGGCAGCTTCCTCGACATGACGGTCGTCGCCGAGGAAGCGGGCAAGGCGCTGATTCCGGGTCCGTTCTTCACCAGCGCCCTTATCGGCGTGCCGCTTGCTCTCGAAGGTGCTTCGGAAGCGCAGAAGAAAGAGATCCTGCCAAAGATGGCAAAAGGCGAGTTTATCGGCACGCTCGCGCTGGCCGAGGCATCGGGCCGCTTCGACGCCGACGGTATCCAGATGAAGGCGACCAAGAGCGGCTCGGATTACATACTCAACGGCGAAAAGTTCTTCGTGCCTGATGCGCATGTCGCCGATGGGATGGTGGTCGCGGTGCGCACCGGCGGCAGCGGAGAGAAGGGAATCACGCTGCTTACTGTCTCAACCAAGGCCAAAGGCGTAGCTATCACGCAGCTAAAGACCGTCGACATGACTCGGCGGCTCTGTCACGTGAAATTCGACAATGTGAAAGCGGGCGACGTGCTCGGCGCGCCCGACAACGGCTGGAAGATCCTCTCGCGCGCGCTCAATTTTGCGACTGCGGGACTTTCGACTGAGATGGTCGGGACGGCCCAGAAGGCGCTCGATCTGTCCGTGGAATACGCAAAAACGCGCGTGCAGTTCGGCAAGCCGATTGGCTCGTTCCAGGCCGTAAAGCACAAATGCGTGGACATGATGGTCGCCGTCGAGAACGCGCGATCACTCGTCTACTACGCATGCTGGACCGTCGACACGAACAACGAAGAGCAGAAGACAGCGGTGCCGATGGCAAAGGCGTATGCCTCCGACATGGCAAAGAACGTCACCAGCGAGGCGATCCAGGTTCACGGCGGAATCGGGTTCACGTGGGAGCATGACATGCACCTGTATCATCGCCGCGCATTGGCAGGAGAAGCGAACTTGGGCAACGGACCGGTGCATCGCGAGACCGTCGCGCGCACCCTGCTCGGCTGAGTATCGGGAGTAAAAAGCGCCATTGAGCCGCGGCTTTCGCGCCGCGGCTCTTTTTTTCTGGGCCGCGCTATGTGCTAGCGAATAACGAAGGTGATTTCATCATGAACAAAATTCGCTCCGTCGCGATCGATCCCGCTGCCACCGGCCGCCTGGTAATCCGCGAGTTCGATGCGCCACAGCCGCAATCGTCAGAACTGCTGGTGCGCGTCAAGGCTATCTCGCTCAACCTCGGCGAGGTGCGCAGTGCCCTCACCGAAGGCCAGAGCGGCTATCGGCCCGGATGGGATTTCGCCGGGATTGTGGAAAGCGCGGCGAGTGTTGGCGGCGGACCGAAGACCGGAGATCGTGTCGTCGGACTGGTGCCGATGGCGGCATGGTCGGAGTACGTCGCGGTTCCGATAACGCAAGCGGCAGTTATTCCGGCAAACGTCTCGTTCGAGCAGGCCGCCACGCTTCCGGTCGCTGGACTTACGGCGCTCTATGGGCTTGAGCGCAATGGCTCGTTGCTTGGGCGGCGAGTGCTGATAACCGGTGCGTCGGGCGGCGTTGGCCACTTTGCGGTGCAACTGGCCAGGCACGCTGGCGCATCGTTGGTGGTCGGCTCGATAAGACGGGCGGAGCGCGAAAAGCCGGTCCGCGAGTGGGGCGCAAATGAGGTCGTGATCGGTGAAGACCCGGCGGCTGCGGCGAAGTTCGGACCATTTCACATGATTCTTGAATCGGTCGGCGGAGATTCGCTGGCTGCGGCGCTTACGATGCTCGCGCCGGGCGGAATGTGCGTGCTGTGCGGCGTATCCGCGTCGGCTCAGGCGACAGTCGAGCTGCGCGGCCTGATGCGGACAGGAGCGAGCCTCTACGGATTCTACTTAATGAACGAGGCCGCACGGGAAACGATCGGACGCGGGCTTGCGCGGATGCTCAAGCTCGTCGAGGCGGGAACGCTCCGCCCGCGAGTCGACCTGACCGCGCCGTTTTCCGATATCGCGCGGGTTGCCGGGCGCCTTTACCGCGATCGCGCAATTACCGGCAAGGCGGTCCTAACGCTTTAGCGAGAAAATCGCGAGGACGGAGAAACCCAGATGGCAGAAGGCAAATGGGCATATACAAAAGGGCTGCATGATCTCGGAAACGGCGCATTCGCCTGGCTGCGGCCCGACGGCTCATGGGGATGGAGCAACGCGGGGCTTATCGTCGATAGCGGCGAAGCGCTGTTGGTTGACACGCTATTCGACCTTCCGCTCACGCGCGAGATGCTGGCAGCTATGAAGGCGGCCGCGCCCGGCGCGCCGATTCGAACGTTGGTCAACACTCATTCCAACGGCGACCATTGCAACGGCAACGAACTCGTGGAGGGAGCGGAGATAATCGCGTCGCGCGCATGCGCAGAGGAGATGCGCGGCGAAGGACCGGAGAGACTCGCGGCGATCATGAAGGCGGCACCGTCAATGGGCGCGGCCGGCGAGTATCTGATAAAGATATTCGGCGCGTTCCACTTCGAGGGAATTCGCGGCGCGATGCCGACGCGGACTTTCGACGGCGAACTCGAAGTAAGCGTCGGTGGCAAACGGGTTCAACTCATCCAGGTAGGTCCGGCGCACACGCGCGGCGACGTTCTTGCCTACGTTCCCGCCAATCGAACCATCTTCACTGGCGACATCCTGTTTATCGGTGGCCATCCGATTATCTGGGCGGGACCGGTCGGCAACTGGATTGCCGCGTGCGATCGGATGCTTAAGCTCGACGTTGAGATCGTCGTGCCGGGACATGGGCCGGTGACCGACAAGAGTGGGATAGCGGCGGTCAAGGAGTATCTGGAATACGTCTCGCGCGAGGCGCGTAAGCGCTATGAGACCGGGATGCCGGCGGCGGAGGCAGCGCGCGACATAGCAATGGGAAATTTTTCCTCCTGGACCGACGGCGAGCGGATCGCGGTCAACGTCGCGACACTCTATCGCGAATTTTCCGGCAATCGAATTCGCAGCGATCCTGCGGAGTTGTTCGAGCAGATGGCGGCGCTCGCGACGCGCCGCTGAAAACCGGGGCGCGAGTGGGGAGAAAGACAACCGCCGCTCTGTTTGGAATCCTGCTCGCGATATGCCAGGCGCGAGCGCACGCGCAAACCTCAGCGCAGATTCTAGCGACTCCTCTTCCGGCGCATCCCGCGGCAGCATCCGCTCAGTCGGTCGGATTTGAGACTGGCACCGTGATCACCTCCGTCAACGCCGCGACATTCGCACAATATCTGCCGGAGGCGGCCAGATTCGCGGTCATGCATGGCTTCAAGATCGTGGTCGCGCCGTCGCGGCGGCTTGAATGGTCCGCCGGATACAAGCGCGCGACGGAAAAATATTCGCCGCAGGTCAGGCTCGACACTCAGGACCATCTGACCAATTACGTCGCGGGCATGCCATTTCCGCTGGTCGAAATCACCGACCCCAAGGCGGCAATCAAGATCGCTTACAACTGGCACATGGGTCCGTTCATGCCCGATGACTTCGTGTTGTCGCCGTGGAGCAGCAACGCTTACGCACGCGATCCTTCGAATCCCTCGCAGTTCGTTTCCAAAGGCGACGCCGACTTCGCGTGTGCGAATTTCACCTTCCTGCGCTTCGCGCATCGCACCGAAGTGGCGCCGCGCCCGACTATCGGCGCAAACGCTCTCGGATTCGAATGGAAAGCGCGCTGCGACGACTGGACCACGATGCCGGAGGAGCCAGGCTCGGAAGGCGCGGGCATCTGGGTGCGCTATCTCGATCCGAAATCGCCTGACGAGTTCTACGGATTCAACGAAATGTCGCGCCGGGTGCGGCGCATCGACGTAAGCGGGCAATATCCGGGATCGGCCTGCCGCCGCTGTCATCAGCCCTACTGGGCATACGCGCTGCCGAAGACCGAGGTTTATTCATACCGATTTCTCGGCACGGCGACGCTGCTTGCATGCCTGTCTGCGGCGGATGAGCCTGCGGGAGTTGCGCCGGCGCAGGGCGGTTTCCGGCTCACTCAGGAGCCGTTCGAATTGCGGCATGCGTATATTATCGAGATGCGGCCGCAAGGCGGCAATCCTGACCAGCGCACCGTGATCTATATCGACAGCGAAGTCTACGTGTGGCTCGCGGCAGAGTTTTATAGCGGCGGCGTAGAGTCCGCGAGCGCAATCCCAATGTGGCGGATGCGGCCCGCGCCCGAAGGCGGCAACCTTTTCGACTTGGCGGGCAGCATTTATGTTCCAGCAGGCAAACAGAATTTTCGGACTCTGGTGCCGCCGAGTCCGGGCTGGAAACAGGAAATCAACACCGGACAAATTTCTGAATCGAGCTTTAATCCGTCGCTGTTGCAGCGCTAAATGCTAATCGCGCCTATTGAAGCCGCCCGGTGACTGTACTTGTGGTCCAGTCGACAATCAGTCCGTAACCGACCGCGAGTAGCACGGGTCCGAGGAACAAGCCGATAAAGCCGAACATGATCACGCCACCCATTACACCGAGGATAACCAGGATGAGCGGCGTCGATCCGACCCGGCTTATCACGAGCGGGCGCACCACACTGTCCGATCCGCTGATGACAACGATGCCCCAGGCGAGCATGAAAGCCGCCCGCCAGATACTCCCGATGTGATAGAGCCAGAGCATCGCGGGCACCCAGATGACGGGCGCACCAAACGGCAGCATCGAGAGCACAAATGTCGCGAAGCCTAGCAGGATCGGGCCGGGGATCCCGGCGATCCAGTAACCGACGCCGGCAAGCGTGCCTTCCATGATCGCAGTGCCCAGAATTCCGTAGACGACGGCGCGCACGGTCACGCCAGCGGTGTCGAGCGCATGCAACCCTGGCTCTCCCGCCAACTTATCCGCAGCGGTCGCGGTGCGTGCGAGCGTGTCGGCGCCATCGCGAAACAGAAAATACGCAATCACCAGACTCAGAATGAACTGAAGGATTCCAGCACCGATTGACTTGCCGATCTTCACTGCCAGAGTCGTCGCCGCCGGCATCAGCTTGGCGAGCTCCTGCACCCGCGCGGCGCTGCTTACCGACAACTCAATCCAGACGTTGCGCAGATGAGTGCCAACCAGAGGAATCTGTCCCACCCAGTCGGGCGGCAGCGGAGGACCCTGTTCGAGGAGACGGCGGCCCGCATCAGCAATGGCGGCGATGTTGCTCGCGAGGCTCATGCCGACGATCGCGAATGGCGTTATGATGATGATCGCGAGGATAATCACCATGATCAGCGACGAGAGCCATAGGTGCCCGCGCGTAGCGACGCTGATCTGCTCAAACAGCGGCCACGCCGAAACGCAGATTATGATCGCCCACAGGATCGCCGACCCGAACGGCCACAGGATCCATCCGCAAGCGACGGTCAGGATGCCGATCACCGCGAGCGCGATCCATGACTCGATGTTGCGTCCGGTCTTCAGTTCCACGTTCATACAAGCCGCCGCGCATCTATCAATACGCGCCTGTGCGTTAGATTCGG
This sequence comes from Candidatus Binataceae bacterium, assembly GCA_030041155.1. Lineage (GTDB taxonomy): Bacteria > Desulfobacterota > Binatia > Binatales > Binataceae > JBARDN01. The sequence continues at coordinate 43,826 of JASHOJ010000085.1, forward strand.
CTGTTTAGCAGCTTTCAAGCAGACGAATCGAGCGCCTGCAACGCTGGCGG
>JASHOJ010000086.1 GCA_030041155.1 Candidatus Binataceae bacterium
TACGTTATCCGAGCGATCTGACCGACGCCGAATGGGCGCTGATCGAACCGACGATCCCACCGGCCAAGCGCGGCGGACGGCGACGTGCGGTGAATGTCCGCGAGGTTCTGAATACCATTTTCTACGTGCTCTCGACCGGCTGCCAATGGCAGGCGTTGCCGAAGGACCTGCCACCCAAGAGCACAGCGCATTATTATTTCATGCTGTGGGAGTGGGACGGCACGCTGGAGGGTAGTTGTTTAGTCCCGGCGTTCGGTCAGCCAATCCATAGCCTGCGGTATATTATTCGCTAGTGTCACGTCTCTGAAATTCCTTGGCATTTATATCGGATCATGATTCGTGCTGTCAGGCGGCGGGCGTAAATAATCATGGACATTCCGCCGTCCGGGGCGTGGAAGCTTTCGATGTGCCGAAGGGCGGAGCCTGCTGCCAAGTTGAAGGGAGGTTGTCATGCCGAAATTCCTCGGATTGGGAAACTATACGGCTGAAGGCTGGAAAGGCGTTCAAGCCGAGTCCGCCACCAGTCGGCGTGACTTCGTCGCTAATCTTTTTGCATCGCTCGGCGGGCGGCTCGAAGCCTTCTACTACGCATTCGGCGAGTACGACTTTGTCTTTATCGCCGATATTCCCGACAACGCGACGGCGGCGGCTACCGCTATCTCGGCGGCGGCAAGCGGGGCGATAAAAAGCCATTTGACGCTGTTGCTGACCGCCGAAGACATCGACGCGGCGTTGAAGAAGCAGGTTCATTTCCGGGCGCCCGGACGCTGAGCAAGCCTCCATCGCAGATGAGATTTGAAAAGATGGGCGCCGAGCCGTCGATTTTGCCGCGCAGAGGACGACCTTCCGCTGCCGCGCTCGCTACTTATGCTGCATTGGCGAACGATCGACACGCAGTAATTGTGCGTTAACCAAATTTGTCTACCTTCCCCCAAGGGCTGAGACACTAAGGGGGCAATAATGACCCCAACCATTTTACTTACCGTGGCCATGAGTGGAATTGCCGCAGGATTTGCTGCGTATTTCATTACGATTTCCAAAGAAAGACTTTGGTTTTTCGGCCGGAAAACCGAGGAATTATACTGTACGGTAGAAGCCCTGGACTGCGAACTGTCCGGTTTCTACAGTCAATGTCTGCTGCTGGGCGAGGTTCAGCCGACTAGAGACCCGCAGGCCTTGGCCCGAGCGAAGGCATATCTTGCCACCTCGCAGATGCTCATTGGATTATATTTCCCGACTCTTTCGCATGACCTTGCACGCGCCACCGCGGCGGCCGCAACGGCGCAACATAGCCTCGAAATTCTTGATCGTGGCGCTTCGGAATCCGGCCGCATTGCCCTCGCGGAAGCATTGGACGACGCGGTCTGCAATCTCAAAGATTCCCTCGAAGCCTTGAAAGGCGCCATCCTCAGCAAGGCTCAGATAGCGCGCAATAGAAGGTTTCTCTGGCTTTGGTCGCGGTCGCGAACGGCAACGCCGAAGGGACGCATTCTACAGGTCCACGCTTGATCCTGGCGCGTAAGATCGCCCGATGGATGCGACGACGAACTCGGGTCCGTACGCGCATCATCCAAGTTAACACGTAGCCCTGGCGAATTCTCCAAGTCGGTTGAGAACGGCTGACCACGTCGCGGCGCTAATTCTTGGCGATCTCGCGCGTCACTTGATTTTCGAAGCGAGATGCTATGCGCAGCCGCGATCCAACGGCGCGCGCGCCTTGCTTTCCCGGCCGACGACGGCGCGATCGCCGTTTGGCGCCCGCGCGTTTGCGCAATCGAAGCGAAACGGCGGCTTTGCCTGAATTCCGTCTAACTGAGTCTCCACGGTGGCCGCGCTGGAAGGTGTGAGGAGGCCATACTCGAAGGAGAGCAGGATAATGACCAAAAGACCGCTCGCCGAGCTTCATGCCGATACGATCGATATTCATTTGACGTCCGACGGCGCTTTCGCGGCGCTGGGGATTGTAAAGGGCACGCAGGCGCTGATCGTGTCTCTGCCGCGCGATGCGCTCGAGGAATTGGTGGTGCGCGCCGTCGATCAATTGGCGACCGCGCCTTTGCTGCGGGCCGCGGAGCCAGTTTAAATTCCGTCACGGCGCGACCGCGCCGAGTGCATGCCGACCTTCTGCGCGCCGCGCCTGGCTTGGCGTGGCGCGCCGCCAAAAATTCCGTTCGGATGTTCGGATTCGTCAGGCTTCACGTAGCTGCTGCGGCGGCAGGCGTCGCTGCGACTCCGGATGCACTCCGCCGGATCGTCGCATAACGATCAGCGGCTTCCCGACGAGAATCGCGGCAGCGCGAGCGCTTGCGATCCTTGCCTCCCGTCCCTGCCTCCAAGACGCCCCAACTTTGCCTTTTCGGTGCCATGTTCGGGCTGCGTTGCCCGTCGCGGATTTGTGAATAAAGACAATCGGAAGGCCGAAACACAGACCATCCTGGAAACGCGTCCGCAGCGCGTGTGTCCCATAGAGCACAGGTTCTGGGAATTTGGTACTGAGCCCGGGTGGAAACGGCCTTTTGCGATAGATTTCCGCGCGAGGGACTGTATTCTTCCCGCCACGTTCCATTGAAGGGGGCTCTGATGACGATTCGCAAACTTCTCGTTTCGGCTGCGATACTCGCGACGCTGACCGGCGGGGCTTGGGCCGCGGACCTGCCGAATACGAAAGGGGCGCCGGCCTTCGCGCCGCCGCCACCGCCGGCGTTCACTTGGACGGGCCTCTATATCGGCGCTCAGGTCGGCTATGAATGGGGAACGTCAGATGCG
>JASHOJ010000087.1 GCA_030041155.1 Candidatus Binataceae bacterium
CAGCCGCTGATGGTGATCTTCGAGGACCTGCACTGGATCGACGAAGAGACGCAGGCGTTCCTGAATCTGCTGGCCGACTCGATTGCAACGGCGAAGATCCTGCTGCTGGTCAATTATCGCCCGGAATACACTCATCAATGGGGCTCGAAGACCTACTACACCCAGTTGCGGCTCGATCCGCTCGGCAAGGAATCGGCGGATGAAATGCTCTCGGCGCTTTTGGGCGACGCTTCAGAACTCGCGCCGCTCAAGAAACTCATCACTGAGAAAACCGAGGGTAATCCGTTCTTCATGGAAGAGACGGTGCAGGTCTTGCTCGACGAGGGTGCGCTGGTGCGCGACGGCGGCGTCAAACTGACCAAACCGATCGCGGAATTAAAGATTCCGCCGACCGTGCAGGGTATTCTCGCCGCGCGTATCGACCGTCTGCCGCAAGACACCAAAGACCTGTTGCAGACGCTAGCGGTAATCGGGCGTGAATTTCCGCTGTCGCTGATTCGGTCAGTGGTTTCCAAAGCCGACGGCGAACTCAATCGAACGCTCAGTGACTTGCAACTAGGAGAGTTCATTTACGAACAGCCCGCAATAGGCGATCTCGAGTACACCTTCAAGCACGCGCTTACCCAGGAGGTCGCCTATGGTTCGGTGCTGACGGAGCGGCGCAAGATACTTCATGATCAAGCCGGGCAGGCGATCGAAAGCCTTTACCGAGAGCATCTCGACGATCACCTGACGGAACTGGCGCATCACTTCGTCCGCGGCGGCAACCCGGACAAGGCGGTTCAATATCTGGCGCTCGCCGGCAAACAGTCGCTGGGGCGCTATGCGCTCGCCGAGGCCCAGGCGCAGCTAGAGAAGGGACTCGAATCGCTCAGAACTTTGCCCGAATCGCCGCGGCGTGACACGAGTGAACTCGGACTTACGAGCGATCTGGCCGAGGTACTGTGGCGCGGCAAAGGACCCAGCACGCCCGAGACCCGCGAGACGGTGGAGCGCGCCGCGGCGCTTGCCGAAAAGACCGGCAATCTTGCTCAGTTTATAATGATGTTAAGTCTGATCCAGATTAGGGCCAGATTTTCAGGTGACTATCCCAAAGTCGCTGCACTTGCCGACCAGACGCTGCGGCTTGCCGAGCGCGAGGGCAGTCGCGCGAGCCTCGCGGTCGCCCACTACGGAAAAGTGAGCGTCCACTATTACGATGGGGATTTGCAAAGCGCCGAGGAGTTCTTCGCTCGATGGCGTCGCTATCAAGAGGCGGCCGGTTCCGAATTCCGAGTAGTTGCATTGATGATGGCGGGAACCTGCGCCTGGATCCTCGGTCACACTGAAATCGCTCGCGAGCGTATGGCCGAGGCGATCGCGTTTGCGCGCGATGTCAAGGACCCTTTAGCTCAGGTGCTTGGCGGATATTACGAAGGCAACTTGTACCGGCTCGCACGAGAACCGGAGCGCGCCGCGGCAGCGATCGCGGGAGCCGTGTCGCTATGTGAAGAGCATGGGATGAAACTTGGGCTGAACCTCCTCGCGATCAGGGGCTGGGCCCGCGCGCAACTCGGCGCGCCCGGCGAAGGCATCGCGCTGATTCGCCAAGGCATAGCCGAAAAGATCGAGATTGGATCCAAATTGCATGGTGCCGAAGCTCTTATTTGCCTGACGGAGGCTCAGGCGCTCGGCGGCATGAACCAGGACGCTCTAATCACGATCGAGCGAGCACTCGAAGAGTATCCTTACGAAGTATTGGCGAGGCCCGAAGCTCTGACGTTACGTGGGGAACTGCGGCATAAGATTGGTCAATCCAAACCGGCGGAAGGCGATTTCCGCGAAGCTATCGCGCTCGCGCAAACGATGGGTGCGAAGATGCTGGAGTTGCGTGCAGCAACTTCACTCGCGCGGCTGCTGCGCGATACCAATCGCCGCAACGAGGCGCGCGCGATGCTCTCGGAGATCTACCACTGGTTCACCGAGGGCTTCGACACCGCCGATCTGAAAGACGCCAAGGCGCTGCTCGATGGTTTGAGCGGGTAGGAAAGGACGAACGAGGTGCGTTGCCCGAATTGCAAGACTGAAAATCCGGCTGGCAAAAAGTTCTGCGGTGATTGTGGCGTGGCACTCGCGAATCTCTGTCCAAAGTGCGGCGCCGATAATCCCGCCGGCAAACGTTTTTGCGGAGAATGCGGTGTATCGCTCGTAGTGCCTCAGATCGCTGCTTTCACGAAGCAAACCGACGAGCCTCAAATTCGAGTGGCGGAAGCGGTCGCTGAGAATATCGAGGGTGAGCGTAAGACGGTCACCGCGCTGTTTGCGGATATCAAGGGATCGACGGAGCTGGAGCAGGATCTCGATCCGGAGGAAGCGCGGGCGATCGTCGATCCGGCGCTGAAGCTGATGATCGAGGCGGTCCATCGCTATGACGGCTACATCGTGCAGAGCACCGGCGATGGCGTCTTCGCGATCTTTGGCGCTCCGGTCGCGCACGAGGACCATCCGCAGCGAGCATTATACGCCGCGCTGCGGATGCAGGAGGAGCTTGGGCGCTACTCTGCGAAACTGCGCGAGGCCGGCAACCTGCCGATCGAGGCGCGCGTCGGCGTCAACACCGGCCAGGTCGTTGTGCGGTCGATCACGACCGGTGAGGGACACGCCGAGTACACTCCCATTGGCCATACGACGAACCTGGCGTCGCGAATGCAAGCGGTTGCGCCAACCGGATCGATCGCGATCAGCGAGCAAACGCGCAAGCTGGTGGAAGGGTATTTCGCGCTAAAGTCGCTCGGTCCGGCCAAGGTCAAAGGAGTAAGCGAGCCGGTCAACGTCTATGAAGTTACGGGGCTCGGGCCGCTGCGCACGCGGCTTCAGCGCTCGGCGGGAAGAGGACTGACGAAGTTCGTTGGACGTGCGCGCGAGATGGAGGCGATGAAGGACGCGGCGGAGCGTGCGAAGTCAGGGAACGGCCAGATTGTCGCGGCAATCGCGGAAGCCGGCACCGGCAAGTCGCGCCTGTTCTTCGAGTTCAAAGCCAAGAATCAGTCGGGCTGGATGGTGCTCGAAGCGTTTTCGGTCTCGCACGGCAAGGCGTCGGCCTATCTGCCGGTGATCGATTTGCTGCACACCTATTTCAAAATTACTGGCGAGGATGACGAGCGATCGCGTCGCGCCAAAGTAATCGGCGCCGTGCTCTCATTGGATCGTGCCCTCGAAGACACGCTGCCCTACCTGTTTGGCCTGCTGGGCATCATCGAAGGCGACGATCCGCTGGCGGCAATGGATGGGCAGGTGAAGAGGCGGCGCACGCTTGATGCGATCAAGCGCATCCTCCTACGCGAGTCGCTCAACCAGCCGCTGATGGTGATCTTCGAGGACCTGCACTGGATCGACGAAGAGACGCAGGCGTTCCTGAATCTGCTGGCCGACTCGATTGCAACGGCGAAGATCCTGCTGCTGGTCAATTATCGCCCGGAATACACTCATCAATGGGGCTCGAAGACCTACTACACCCAGTTGCGGCTCGATCCGCTCGGCAAGGAATCGGC
>JASHOJ010000088.1 GCA_030041155.1 Candidatus Binataceae bacterium
CGAAGGATCGCTGCGGAACTTGCCCGCGGCGGATTCAGCTGAACTCGCGGCCTGGCTCGGGATTATCGGATTGATCGGTTCAGCCGTCGCGCCGATTGGCGAGGGCACGGCCGCCGCTACCGGAACGGGCTCTATCGGAGCCGCCGGCGGCATCGGAGCGGTCGCGCCTGGCGCGGTCCAGGTTCGCGTCGAAGACGGTGAGGACGAAGCGGCTGATGCAGTCGATCCGCTGTCGGTCACTTCGGTCGTCGACTCGGACGGCTTGGACGCCGGGGGCGTGCTGATGTCGGTTACTGGAACCACCGAAGTCGCAGGCGCCGCTGAGATCGTCGGTGCGGCCGCCGGCTCCGGCGACGACGCTGCGACCGGCGCTACTGGCGAAGCTTCGGGCAGCGGTTTCACTGCGGATGCCGAATTCGCTCCCGAGTTGGTTGAAACCGGTACGCCGGGTTCGTCCGCGGCGGTCACCGGCGGGCTTGAGGAGTCCGTGGAACCGCTGGTATCCGCCCGAGCGACTACCGGGGCCGCGGAGCCGTTCTTGATGCCCAATCCGGAAATCGCGGCGGGGGCGGCTGCGGGGTGATTGATATCAGCGCTGTTGGCGACCGCGCTTACGGTCACGTCATAAACCGTATCGCCCGCGGCGGTCTTCAGCGCGATGTTCCATTCGCCCGCTTCGGCGCCAAGCAGCACCACTTTGCCCGGCTCCTCGTCGTGAACCACCAGCGCGTGCGGGTTGGTGATCACTTTAATGGCCGGAGTTGCGCCGGGAGCGACATCGTCGATGACATAGGTCTCGCCGGCGTTGAGCGAAATCGACATATGCGATCCGTCATCCGCAAGCGCAAAGCCGGGCCGCAACAGAAGCAGGCTTAAAGCGGCCAGCAGCCACGGCAGGAATCCACATCCTCGGGTTGATCTCATTGTCATCTCCTCACCTTCCACCTGCGTCACGGAACATCGATAGTCTTGGGCGACGGAACATACCCGGGCATCGGCGCTGACAGCGGCGCTTCGGCAGCCGTAACCGCGACGCCATCGGCATTTGCGCTCGAGTCGGCTGATTTAGCGATGCTCTGGGCCTTTTCAGATACCGGCGCGCTCATCGACTCGCGATCCGAGTCATCCGCGGAAGCGGTGTTGCTCTCGCCGTTGTCATTGGTGCTTTCGGAAACGGTGGCCGTGCGCCTGTGATGCTTCGGCGCTTCCTCGTTTACGGCCTCGTTTATAAACGAGAGCGATTCAGAGCTCTTGCCGTTGCGATAGATCTCAACCTGGAAGGGATGCCGGCGCGGCGCGGGAGCCGAGACTCTGCGCTGAGTCGGTTGCGGCGTCATCACCGGCAGGTCGGGTTGCAGGCTGTACGCGCGTAGCATCTGCGCAACATCGGCGCCGCTGGTCAGCACGATCTTGTTATCGTTGTAATTGCGCATCGCCAGGCGCAGGGTCCCCTCGCGGCTCGCAAGAGCAAGGCGTTCGGCGTCCTGCGGCGAGACCAGCAGTGTCACGACCTTGACCACCTGCGGTTTGTCGTTCTTCATCTCGACTTCCTGCGCGACGGCAAGAACCTCAACGTCCTGAAGAACGGTTTTCGCGAGCGCCTTTCCACCAACCGAATCAGAGCCGGTCAGCGCGACCAGTACATCGACCCGGGTATGCGGCAGGACAAAGCCCGCGATATCGCTGACCTCGTCCACCGGCACCGAGACCGCGCGCATCCCGAATGGTATGAGAAGCGGGAGTATTCCAGAGGTTTTTTCCCCAACAAACAGCTTATTTGCGACGATCGGCTCGTTGGCGACAAACGCGCTTTTGACGTAGCTGCCAACCGCCTGCTGCGGATTGGTGTACGCTCCTTCGGGTATCGCGTCGTTCGACCACTTGGCCGTCTTCAACTCGCCCAACTCGATCCTGGTGCCGAGCGGCAGGTCGTAGGCGGCAACCACGATCTGCACCGTATGCGCCATCGCCTGCTTGACCTCGGCCTCGCGTGTACGCAGTGCCGAGTAGACCACTACCGACGCGAGCATCGCCGCCAGCCCAGCGAGCACGACGAATACTATCGGTCGTCTCATTTCTCCCCTCCCTACCGGCCGCCCCTGGCGGGCCGGACACCTTCAGCATCAAGTAAATCCCGGTTGCTGCTTTGCAGCGTCGGCTATGATACGCAATTTGGATGCCAGCTTAATAGCCAATTAGAAATTGTTAGTATTCAACAGAGTATTGAAAGTCCGGCGGCGGGCGAGCTGGTGCGTTCTCGCGCAATACTACGTCTGCGGAACACTGCGATCGAAGCGGCAGGGTGGGGTCCAGGGAACCCTTAAAGAAGAGGACTTACCTTTGCAACGAGTTCGCTGATTTCCGTTCCCGCGGTTGAGTAGAGTGACGCGATTACGATCACAATGGTCGCGAGAATCAACGCGTACTCGGTCATCGTTTGTCCGCGACCGTGTCTGCTCACCATTACCAAGAGTCTCATGCTCGTTTTACCCCTCCCGGAGAGGTTGCCTTTGGCTGAACTCATCGAAGAGGGATGATCAAATCATTCCTCTTCGACCAGTTCGGTCAGGACTGAGCCTGAGGCGCGTAGCAGCCTAAAGCTGTCCGTCGACAGTGTTCAGCAGGTTGCTAATGGTATTGCCCATGAGCTGATAGCCCGCGACCACGACCACGGCGACCGCCGCGAGAATCAGGGCGTATTCGGTCATTGTTTGTGCGCGGCCGAACTCCCGGACCTTCACATAAGCTTTCGTCACAAGTTCCATCCCCGCAATCCTCACTTCAGTGGTTCGGCAAAGGCGGACGGTAAATGCCGTCCGCCTCTGTCTCCTACTTGTTAGAGTTTGTTGTCGACGGTGTTCAGCAGGTTGCTAATGGTGTTGCCCATGAGCTGATATCCCGCGACCACGACCACGGCGACCGCTGCCAGAATCAGCGCGTACTCAGTCATCGTCTGCGCACGCGCGAACTCGCGGGTCTTCACATAAAGCCGGGTTATAAGATTAGTCATTCCTGTGTCCTCCGTACCGTTTGGGTTAGTGTTGTTGGCGTCAAGCGCCATTGTCCCCATTCTTAATTACTTACTCACCGCCGCGCTCTGTCGATTACTCAGTCATCGCCGACTGACTAGTCGCCATACGGCTAGTTGGCTTTGCAACGGCCCCGTCCTCTCGACGCCGCTGGCGTCCCCCTCCGCGTTTGCCGTTTCCGCTACGAAGCCGGACCCTTTCGCATACGTAATCGCAGCGGTGATGAGCACTAATGCCGCGTCGCACGGGAATGGGCGAGAAAGGGCAGAGCATCAGCCGTGCCATGCTTGTCAATCTTGTTAAATCTCGACTTTTTGTAGGACTAGACGGGCTTTCGCGGGCGCTCATGCAACTTTCGGTTGCCATAGCGCAACAGAATGATTCGAAATTCAAGCTGTGGATAGCGATGACTAGGCCAGGCGTGCATAGGCCCGGCTAAACACCACAAACAGTAGCATCCATGCTACCATTAGGCGGCATGCGACACCGTAACGCGGTACCGAGCGAACGTCGCGGTAATCGACGTCAGGTGCTGGTCGACGGCTCGATGCTGATTACGTCGCCAACGCAAGTCTGGCTTTCGGCGGCGGCGCCAGGCGCGAGCTCCAGCGCACGGCGGGCTCGCGGAACTAGCGATGAAACCCGCCATGGGTTCAGATTGTGATTTATCGTAAGCACCCGACCGTCGCGCGCGAGAAACACAATATCGATCGCGAATTTCATAAAGAACATATGCATCCACATGAACGGCACGAAACGCCCGTTCTCGAATAGCATCCCGGTGCCGGGCTCAAGGCGATCGCGTCCGAGAAGGCCGCGATTTTTGCCCGCCAATCCGCCCGCGTTCTCGAGCTGCGCACACAGGACGGTGCCGCGAGTGCGATTTATGGCGCAAAGGGTCATGAGCGTGGTGCGCGCGCGAATCTTGTGCCACGGTGCCTCCGCGGTCAAGGCGCCCAGTTCATGACGAGATCGCGATCGGCGGGTGTGTCAAGCGCCGAGCGCGTGTATTAGAATCGCGATGGTTCGATGCCGTATTTCCCGATATTTTTCGATATCGCCGGGCGTCGCTGCGTGGTTATCGGCGGAGGCGAGATTGCTGCGCGCAAAATCGCGCAACTGCTTGAGGCTGGAGCCGCGGTAACTATCGTCAGCCCCGAGCTTACGGACGAGCTGAGCGCGCTACGCGATGCCAACAGAATCGCGCATTTGGCGCGCAGATGGCGCCGGGGCGATCTGCACGGCTTTGCGCTTGCGTTCGCGGCCACCGGCAATCGGGAAGTAAACCGCGAAATCGCGGCCGAGGCGCATGCCGAAGGCGTGCTTTTGAACGTCGCCGATGAGCCTGCGCTGTGCGATTTTGTCGCCCCTGCGGTCGTCAGGCGTGGGGACCTGCAGATTGCGGTGTCCACCTCCGGCGCAAGCCCCGCGATGGCGGCGCGAATCCGCCGCGAGCTGGAGCTTACCTACGGAGCCGAGTATGCGGCGGCGTTGGTTATCCTGCGGGCGGCACGCGAACACTTGCGCCGCGTGGATCCTGATGCGGCGTCGCGGGCGCGCCGGCTCAAAGCGCTGGCGGAATCGCGCCTGGTTGATGTTCTTCGCGGCGGAGACCGCGAACAGGTCGAGCGTCTGCTGATAGCGCAACTGGGAGCGGGAGCGGACTGCCTGGGAGTTGATGTGGATCGACTATTTTCATCGGCGTCAGCGCCGCTTCCTGGTTGAGTCGCGATGGAAACGTTGTGGCTGATGCCGGCTCTTGCCTGCTACGTCATTTCGGCGATGATTTTTGTCGCCAGCCGGTTCTTTGGACGCACCCGCGCCTCCGGCTGGGCAACGATGCTGCTGGGCGCCGGCGTCGTCTTGCACGCGCTCGATCTGACCGCGCGCGGCCTGCAAGCGGGCACTATCCCGGTTGCGAACTTCGCCGAGTCGCTGTCATTCCTCGCCTGGCTGACCGCGCTGGCCGGGTTGATGATAATCGTTCGCCGGCAGATGGCGGTGATCGGCGCGTATATTGCCTCAGCGGTGGCGCTGGCGCTCGCAGTCTCCGCAGTGATGATGCATGGCGCGCGACTGGTTATCCCGGAGACACTGCGAAGCGCGTGGATGCCGGTGCATGTCACGCTCGCGATCCTCGGCTACTCGATGTTCGTGCTCGCGGCGAGCACCAGTATCGTGTACCTGGTGTGCGAATCGCGGCTAAAGACCAAGCGTGCTATTGCCACGCCTGATGATCCGGTGCCAAGCCTGGAGAAGCTTGATCGGATAAACTACTCGCTGCTCGCGTGGGGATTTTCGCTGCTCAGCTTTGCGATAATCAGCGGTGCGATCTGGGCCGACGCCACCTGGGGGCATTTCTGGTCGTGGGAGCCCGTCGAATCGTGGTCGCTTGCCATTTGGATCATGTACGCCGGCCTGCTTGAATCGCGTCTGACCGCGGGATGGCGAGGGCGGCGCGCCGCGGCATTGACGATCGTGGTGTTCGTGGTGCTGATTGGATCATTTGTCGGAATCAATTTGATGTATCCCGGCAAGCACGGAGGCAGCTTCGGCTAGAGCGATGGATCAGTCGCTGTTCATACTCGGCGTAAACCATCGCACCGCGCCGGTCGCGATCCGCGAGCGGCTTGCGTATGCGGACGCGGAGGTGGTGGCGGCGCTTGAGCGGCTCAGGCGCCGTGCACGGGCGCTAAGCGAGGCCGCGATTCTGTCGACCTGCAATCGGGTTGAGATAATCGGTGTTGCGCCCGACGTTGCCGGCGCGTTCGATGATGCTGCCGCGTTTGTCGCCGAGGATCGCAATGCCGCGTTAAAGGCATTTGCGCCGTCGCTCTATCGCCTCGAAGGCCGCGACGCCGCGCGCCATCTGTTCCGGGTCGGCGCGAGCCTTGATTCGATGGTCCTCGGCGAGCCGCAGATTCTTGGCCAAATGAAGATTGCCTATGCACGCGCGGCTGAGGCCGGAACCGTCGGCCTGGTGCTGCATCGCGCGTTCCACCGCGCATTTACCGCGGCCAAGCGCATTCGCAAGGCAACCCTGATCGGACACGGCTCGGTGTCAGTAAGCTCCGCCGCGGCCAGTCTTGCCGGGCGAATCTTCGACACGCTGAGCGACAAGACGGTGATGATGCTCGGGGCGGGAAAAATGGCGGAGATGACGGCGCGGCAGCTCAAGTCGAAGCCGATCAAGTCGCTGGTGATCAGCTCGCGTACCTTCGACCACGCGGCCGTGCTCGCGCGCGAGCTCGGCGGCATCGCGGTGCCATTCGAGGATTATCGCCCTCATCTTAAATCCGCGGATATCGTAATCGGGTCGGTCGCATCGACGCGCCCTATCGTTGGTCCGGAGGAGTTCGAGGCGGTTATCAAAGAGCGCCGCTACCGGCCGATCTTCCTCATCGATCTCGGCGTGCCGCGCAACTTCGACGAGCGTCTGAACCGGCTCGAGAATGTCTATTTGTATGATATCGACGACCTCGGACAGGTCGTGCACAAGTCGCAGGCTGAGCGCGAACGCGAAGCGGCCCGCGCGGAGGAAATCGTCGAATTGGAATTGGAATCGTTCTGGCGCTGGATGAACGGACTCGACCTGGTGCCGACGATCAGGGATATCCGCTACAGCATCGACCGCTTGCGCGACCTCGAAATGGGGCGGCATCGCGGCTGGCTTAAGGGGCTTGCGCCGGACGAGCGCGAGCGGATTGATCTTCTGACGCGCGGCCTGACCAACAAGCTTCTGCATCGCATCTTGCAGGGGCTTCGCAAGAGCGGCAACAGCGCCGAGGGTGCTTACACCGCGGAGGTTGCCCGCAAGCTTCTGTGCGACGAACTCGGCGTCTCAAGCGACGAACTCGACGCGCTTGAAGATTCGACCGCCGACGCTATCGCCGATGATGATCGTGCGGACCGAGAAGATCTCAGGCCGGACATCGGCGATCAGATCGGCAAAAAATAGCCTGGCATTCGTCTCCATGATTACGGAAGTAAGGATTGGCTCGCGCCCGAGCAAGCTCGCGCTTGTGCAGGCAGAGATCGTGCGCTCGCAACTTTCGCCTCATCTGCCCGGCACGCGCATTGTTATCGTCAAAATCAGCACCAGCGGGGATAAGCTTGCGACCGCCTCGCTCGCCAATGTCGGCGGCAAGGGCCTGTTTATCCGCGAGCTGGAACAGGCGCTTGGGTCCGGCAAGATCGATCTGGCGGTGCACTCGATGAAGGATCTTCCGGCGGTTCTACCCGAACAATTCGAAATAGCGGCGGTGCCGCCGCGCGAGCTCAGCCACGACGTGATCGTCTCGCGCACCGGCGCCAACGTGGAGGATCTCGCTGCGGGCGCGCGAGTTGGAACCTCCTCGCAGCGGCGCCGTTTTCAGGCGCTGCGCAAAAACCCGCAGCTTGAGATTGCGCCGCTGCGCGGCAATGTCGATACGCGGGTGAGGACCGTTGCCGAGGACAAGCTGGACGCCGTAATTCTCGCTGCCGCCGGACTAAAGCGCCTGGGTGAGCTCGAAAATCTGAAGTACGCGATTCTCGACGAGCGGGATTTTATTCCCACCGGAGGTCAGGGCGCTCTGGCGGTCGAGTCGATGCGCGAACGCAGCGTGCTGGAACTGTCTGCCGCGCTTGCGCAAATCAGCGATCCGCGAAGCTGTCGCGAGACCGCGGCCGAACGCGCGTTCCTGGCGGCAATCGGCGCGTCATGTGTCACGCCGGTCGGGGTTCGAGCATCGGAGCGGCAATCTGGACTCTCGCTCCGCGCGATTCTGTTTTCCGCCGACGGCGTGCGCAGCCTCCACGAGGAACTCGACGCTCCCGCTGATTATTCACCGAGTCTCGCGGCCGCACAGGCGCTCGGAGCGAGCCTCGGCGAACGGATGCTGTCGCGCGGGGCGAAAGCGCTTATCGATGGATAAGGGGCGCGGCCGCGTTTACCTGGTCGGCGCCGGTCCCGGAGCGCCCGACCTTATTTCCCTCAGAGCGATTGACCGCCTGCGCAATGCGGACGTGGTGATTTACGATTATCTGGTCAGTCCCGAAGTTCTGCGGTTTGCACCGGAGTCAGCCGAGTTGATCTTCGCCGGCAGGCGGGGTGACAAGGGCGATCGAATCGAACAGGGCGCAATTAACCGGATGCTCATTGCTAGCGCGCGTCGGGGTCGCTCGGTGGTGCGCCTCAAAGGCGGCGATCCATTCATCTTCGGCCGCGGCGGTGAGGAGGCGCAGGCGCTTGCCGACGCCGGCATCGAGTTTGAGGTGGTGCCGGGCGTCAGCTCGGCAGTTGCGGCACCCGCCTTCGCGGGTATTCCACTGACGCATCGCCATTACGGGTCCTTCGTGACGTTCGTAACCGGCCACGAGGATGAATCAAAGGGCGCGGAAAGCACTGTGCCATGGAGCGATCTCGCGCGCGCGGCGCGCAGCCGCGGCACGCTGGTGATCCTGATGGCGACTGCGCGGATGCGATCGGTTCTTGCCCGGCTGGCCGCCTCGGGTATGCGGCCGGATACGCCCGCAGCCGCGGTGCAATGGGGAACAACCGCGGCGCAAGTCACAATTCTTGCCACGGTCGGCACGCTGGCCGAGCAATGCGAGGCTGCGAAGCTCGGCGCGCCTACCGTGGTTGTAGTCGGCGAGGCAGCGGCGCTTCGTGAGAAGCTCAAGTGGTTCGAAGCGATGCCGCTGTTCGGAAAAAGAATCGTGATCACGCGCACTCGCGTGGCGGCTGCCGATTTCGCTCAGAAGCTGCGCGCGCTCGGCGCCGACGCGATCGAATTTCCCACTATCGAGATTGCGCCGCCTTCGAGTTACTCAGCGCTGGACGGCGCGCTCGAGCGGCTTAATCAATTCGATTGGATAGTCTTCACCAGCGCGACTGGTGTCGAACGGTTTATCGATCGGATGCGCACGCTCGGGCATGACCTGCGGGCGCTTTCGCACGCTTCGCTGTGCGCGATCGGACCCGCAACCGCGTCGGCGCTTGCCACCTATGCGCTTCGGGTGGCGACCATTCCGTCGGAGTATCGCGCGGAAGCGATCATCCCGGCTATCGGCAAGCGGCGAGTTCGCGGAGCGCGATTTCTCATTCCGCGCGCTCAGGTTGCGCGCGAAGTTTTGCCTCAAGAACTGCGCGCCGCCGGCGCGAAGCTGGTGGAAGTCGCTTCTGTCTACCGTACCGTCAAGCCGCGGCACGCCGATACCGCGCGTATTCGGGCGATGGCGTCATCGGGCCAGATAGATCTCGTGGTCCTTACCAGCTCCAGCACGGCTGAGAATTTTGCCGAGATGGTTGGAAGCGCCGCAAAAGGACTGAAGGCCGCGGCGATCGGACCGATAACCGCCGAAACCGCGAAAGATTGCGGGTTCCTAGTAAAAGTACAGCCCGAAGAATACACGACCGCGAGCCTGCTCGACGCGATATTTGCCTATTTCAGAACCGAGCCCCAGCCTCACGTCCGCAGACACTCCAGTTGAAAACGGAAATAGCGGCGCTATCGAAAGCCGTGAAAGATTCTTCTGGCGGCTTAGCCGCAGCTTCTATAGAGGCTGAGAAGCGATATAATTCTTTACCCGATGGCATTTCCTATCCATAGACCCCGGCGGCTGAGGCGTACTGAGACGCTGCGCAGGATGGTTCGCGAGACCCGTCTGTGCGCGGATAATCTCGTTCAGCCGCTCTTTGTATGCCCCGGACGCGGGGTAAGCCGGCCCGTCGCTTCGATGCCCGGCGTCGCTCAGAGGTCAGTCGACAATGTCGTCGTGGAGGCCCGCGAAATCGCCGCAGCCGGTGTTCCTGCGGTGATCCTTTTCGGTATTCCCGAACGCAAGGATCCGCAGGGTAGCGAGGCTTGGAATGACGATGCCGAGGTTCAGCGTGCAATCCGCGAGATCAAGGAGCGAGTCCCCAGACTAACCGTAATAACCGACGTATGCCTGTGCGAGTACACCGATCATGGGCATTGCGGCGTGGTTGCGGGCGGTGACGTCGATAACGACGCCACACTGGAACTGTTGGTCCGCGAGGCGCTCTCGCACGCTCGGGCAGGGGCGGATATCGTCGCTCCGTCGGACATGATGGACGGACGCGTCGGCGCCATCCGCGGCGCACTCGATCAAAGCGGCTTCGCCCGCGTCGCGATCATGGCGTATTCGGCCAAATTCGCATCGGCGTTTTACGGGCCATTTAGGGATGCGGCCGAATCGGCTCCGAAGTTCGGCGATCGGCGCTCATATCAGATGGATCCGCCCAATGGCGACGAGGCGATGCGGGAAGTCGCACTCGATATCGAAGAAGGCGCGGATATCGTGATGGTTAAGCCGGCACTGGCGTACCTCGATCTAATCTGGCGCGTGAAACACGAGTTTAACGTGCCGGTCGCTGCCTACAACGTGTCGGGGGAATACTCTATGCTTCGTGCGGCCGGGCTCAACGGATGGATCGAGGAGGATCGCGCGATCAAAGAAGTGCTGACCTCGATTCGCCGCGCCGGCGCCGATCTGATTCTCACCTATTTCGCAAAAGAACTGGCGGCACATCTCTAGGACAGCGGGATTAGGCCTCTTCAAACCGGTCGCAAACTCGACCTGCTGTTTGTATGAGGCCGCTTACTTTACATCGCGGGTCGCATATGCTGTTCTGACTCAGTTCGGACTCCGAAATCGCTCGCAACGGCGTTCGGAAGTTAAGTTCGAGGGAAGGGGCCGCATGCCGCGCGCGTTCAGTTTTGGTCGCAGGCGCTTACTTGCTCAAACTCCCGGCCCGATATTCGCCGCCATCCTGTTGTGCTTTCTCAGCTTCTCGATAACCGCATGCGGCGGTCATGCGCGCGCCTTTTCCCGCCTCCGAAAAAAGAATGCGGTTTACGGAAGCGTAGTAAACGGGTCTGTGCCCGTCTCGGGCGCGCGCGTTACACTGTACGCGTCGGGCGACAGCGGTTACGGGTCAGGCGCGGTGGCTATCGGCAGTGCGATAGCCGATCGATCTGGCAGCTATGCGATTCCATACAAAGCGCCAAAAATGCCGGAGCTGTTCTATGTCGTCGCGGCCGGCGGAGATACGGGCGCAGGCGCCAACTCTGCCATTAAGATGCTGGCGGTCGCGGGCGAATCGAACGCCTTGTCCGATTCCGTGACAATAAATGAGTTTACGACGGTCGCGAGCGAATGGGCGCTGCGGCCGTTCATCGATCCCACCGGCGCGATTATCGGCGCACCGGCAAGCAACATAACCGGACTCAAGAATTCGGTGACCGCGCTTCTCGCCAATCTGACCGACCCGAACACAGGAGGCCCGGGTGCTCTTCTGCGAAGCGTCGCCGATACTTGTGGAACCGGATCGCCGGCGAAGAACTGCGGAGCGCTCGAGCAGATGAACTCGCTGGCGAATATTCTCGCAAGTTGCGTAAGCTCTGCTTCGGGATCATCGCGATGCGCAACTCTGTTCGCTGACGCTACGCCATATGCGGGATCTGCTCCGGCCGACACTCTGGCGGCGGCCGCCGAGATCGCGCGAAATCCTGAACACAAGGTGGGCGCGCTGTTCGGATTGCAGGCGGCCACGCGGCCGTTTACGCCCGTATCGAGTTCACCGCCGCAAAGCTTCGTCGTTGCGCTGAACTTTTCTCCGCATGGCGCGTCATTGGACGAGCCGGTGGCGCTGGCTATCGATGCGCTCGGCAACGTCTGGACGGCCAATACTCGCGGCAATAGTGCAAGCGAGCTGACAGCCTCCAGCGGCTATAGCGTCGGGCGAAGCTTCGCTCCAGCCGGCGCACGGATTCTCGCTCCGACCGGGCTTGCATTCGATCGCTCCGGCAACCTGTTTATCGCGAATGACGGAAAGCGCGATGCACGCGGCAGCGTCAGCGAATTGACGGCTCGAAGCGGGTATAGCGAGGGGCTGAACTTCTCGCCAAAGGACGCGTATATGTACCAGCCCTTTGCAATCGCGCTCGACAACGCTTCCAACGTATGGGTCGTGAATTCGGAGAGCGGTGTAACCGAGTTGACCGCGGCGAGTTCCTATTCTCAAGGACAGATCTTCGATCCCGAAGATGCTTCTCTTTCGACCCCGACCGCAATTGCGATCGACCGCGCCTCCAATGTCTGGGTCACAAACTATTACGGCCAGAGCGTGAGCGAACTGCTTGCCGCGCGCGGTTATGATTCGGGCCGAACTTTTACTGCAAAAAGCGCGAGGTTTTACTTTCCGGGCGCGCTGGCGCTGGACAATTCCGGCGATATCTGGGTCGCGAATTATCTTGGCGACAGCGTTAGCGAATTGACGGCCGCGGGCAGTTATGCGGGAGCTCTAAATGTTTCGCCCGCCGCCGCGGAGGTGCACGAACCCGCTTCTCTGGTCTTGGATGGCGCTTCCAATGTCTGGGAGGTCAATTGCGCGGGTCGCAGCGTTAGCGAACTGCCATCCGGATGCTCCACCTCGCAGTGCGCGGGAAGGAAGTATGCTCCGCCAGGCAGCGGACTTGCCTCGCCGTATGCGTTGGCAGCGGATGCGTCGGGAAATCTTTGGATCGCTAACTTCAGCGGCGACAGTATAACGGAATTCGTTGGAAGCGCGGCGCCGGTCCGAACCCCGATTGTTCCGGGCGGCCCGGCGACACCCTGAACGCCGGCGCGCTGTCAGCGGCCTTTGTCCCTGATATTTTTCTCGTACCACGGGCGCATTGCCCCCAGCGCGCGCGCCTGATGGTACGCTAGTTCGCGATCCGGGTACCGATACTTAGGGCCAATCACACATGCCGCTCGCGCGTGGCATCGCGGCGCGCAATCCGCTTCCGATTCGACTCGATAGGTCAGGCATCGGGGAATATCCCATCCCGAGGGAAACGCGACCGCGCCCACCGGGCATGCAGCGATACAGGAACGCGTGGTGCACGACGGACAAGGATCGAAACCGGCCGCATCTCCAGGATCGTCTATAAGTTCATCGATTAGCAGCGCGGCCCGAAACGCGATCCACGGACCGAATGTCGGATGCACAAGCACGCCCAGGATGCTCGGGCCTGCGAGTCCAGCCGCTTTTCCTAGCTCGATAAAATTGAGCGCCCGGCTGTCGTTCATGAACGGATAGAAGACCCGCGCGCCGGGCACGAGCGGCGCGATTTCACGATCGACAATCTGTCGTGTGAAGTCGTCGAGCGGATTCGCGCGGTCGCGCCATCCAGCATGCGCGTCGGCGAAGCGTTCGAACGCATTCCAAAACGAGCCGCCGCCATTTGCGATCACGACTATCGACTTGGCGCCCGGCGCAACCGCGCCCGTGCGATATGGCGTGGTGACCGCGCTATCATAGCGCGCTGCGGAGGTCGCGGCGGCGAGATTCAGTCCATAGGGAGCGCCGGCCCGGCGAACCTTGTCGAGAAGCGCGGACTTGATTGGCTGCGTCACCGCGCGATGCGCCTCCTCGTCAGCATCCCAGCCGATCCGGCAATTCCGCCAAATCGGCGATTTCGATCTCCGGCGCAGGAATTCCTTCGGGAAACGGCTTGCTACGTTTGTTGATCCACGCCACGTGGATTCCCGCCCGCTTCGCTCCCAGCACATCTTCATGCGGAGTATCGCCGACGAACAGCGCCTCGTCCGCGCCAAGTCCGAGCGCGGCCAGCACGTGGGTGAAGATCTTCGGATTCGGTTTGCGCAAGCCGAGCTCGGCGGAAATGACGATCACGTCGAACAGATCGCGCACGCCCGTGTCGAGCATGATCGCATGTCCGGTGGCGCTGTCATCGAAGTTCGAGAGCAGCGCCAGCCGGTAATGCCGATGCAGCTTGCGGATTGCCTCGATTCGCGCGGCCGGTGCGGCGGTTACCGACCGGACCCGCGCCATATGCGTGCTGCGCAATTCCTCCGCCAGGCTCGCGACGCGCGCTCTCTCCACGCCTATCCGGTCTAGGGTGCGCGTGAAGCGCTCAAGGCAGGTGACTTCGATCTCGTGCTTTACCTTGCTCGCGTAGATTTCCTCCTGGACCTTGCTGTAGGTGTCCATGAAGATTTCGCGATCGAAGTTTGCAAGCGCGCGTTCAAGAATCGGAAACAGCAGCGGAGTGGTGCTGCGGAACTCTCTTCCGCGCCAGCTTACCAGTTCGAGCAGGCTCGGGTTCCAAGTGACGAGCGTATCGAACAGGTCGATTATGATGGCTTTGAAGCGCGGGTCAGCCACGAGCACTCAATGCTCCGGCGGTTCCGAAAATCGCGGCCAGATTCAAAAGCAGCACGGCGCCGTTCAAGTAAACCGAGAGCTTGTGCAGATGGTCAAACTCCGCCTTTTGCGCTGGGTCGGGATTTTGCTGCTCGGCAACTCCGCGGATTGCGTCCACCTGCGGCCGCACGACCGCTCCCGCATAGAAGGTGATTCCAAGCGCAATCGCGAGCACGATCACGGTCGCGCCCCACCATAGCCGCGGCACGCGAACTGCCGTGAAGTAGATCGCGAGCGCCAGCGCCACAATTCCCGCGCCATAGCCGAGCGCGTAATAGCGCGGAAAGATCGTATGCACGACCTTGCCCGCCTCCGCTATTGGCAGCCGGGTGAAAATCACCGGCGCGGTGAAAAACGAAAAGAAAACGATGCCGCCAAGCCAGCAGGCGAGGCTCAGGAGGTAAAAGAACAGCGCGACAATCATCAGGAAATCTTCGGAGCAAGTTCCTCCGCCCCCGCCGCCCGCAAGACTCTCAATCCGGCGCTCTCGATCGCTTGGGTCATGATGCTCAATTCAGCCAGGTCTTGCGCGCGCCAGGCAGCGGCTGCCGTCCCATGAAGCCGCTATCAACCGGGTGCCATGCCTCGATGCTTTTCTCGCCAAATTGCCAGCACAGGAACGCTACTTCGCCGCCATTGTCGAACGGAAAATCCACCAGACCCTGGTCGATGTCCTTGAGCAGGCATCCGAATTCCTCGATTTGCTCGACAGCCTGCGCCATTTTTGTGCTGGGCTCATCAAGTTCCGGATAGCGTTCTACAAGCTCCTGCAGCGAAGACTTGCTGACCAGCTCGCCGGTTGCCCTGAGCTCGCCGAGCCGGTTGCGCACAAAAGTCGCGCTGACCATCAGGTCCCGCACGATAAGCTCCAGGGTCGGGATCAGCCGATTGGCCTGTTCAGCGCTAAATAGCTTTGGATAGCGTTTAGGCACGCTCACCTCGACAGTGGCGCACAGCCAGGGTCGTGGTTACCTTCTAATCCGGAGGCTGCTTGCGAGCCCGGTACCCGTATACTACGGTAAATTCCGGACTGGGTGGAAGTGACGGGCGGCGGCGTGCCCTCCCTAGCGAGGTTTCAATCATCCAATGGCGGAAAAACCAAAAGGGGAAAAGCGCTTCGACATCGAAGAGGATCTGAGCAGCGTCGAGATACCCGACGTGTTGCCAGTCCTTCCGCTGCGCGGAATTGTAATATTCCCGAACCATATTCATCCGTTTCTGGTCTCGCGCGTCTCTTCGCGCAAGCTTATCGAAGATGTCGGGCAGACGCAGAAAATCATCGCGCTTGCCGCGCAGAAGAATCCCGAGGAGGAAAACCCACAGTCCGACGGATTGGTCCGCCGCGGCACGGCGGTAATGATCCTGAAGATACTGCCCTATCCGGACCAGAGCGTCCGCGTGCTGGTGCGGGGAATTGCGCGGATCGAGCTGGCGGAGGTCGTTCAATCGACGCCGTACTTTGTCGCGCGCGCGACTCGGCTCGCCGACGAGGTTTCAACCGATAAGGAAGTCGATGCGCTGCATGCGCATCTGGTGAGCCAGTTTTCAAAATACGTTTCTCTGGTGCCGTATCTCCCCGATGAGCTCCAAGTGCGCGCGATGCAGGTGCGGGAGCCGGGTCGGCTGACTGATATGGTCGCCTCGTACCTGAAAATAGCGGTCGAGGAGTCGCAAGATCTGCTTAGCACGCTGGACGTGCGTGCGCGGCTCGAAAAGCTGATTGCGATCTTAAGCCGCGAAATCGAATTGCTGGAGCTGGGGCATAAGATTCAGTCGCAGGTCCAGACCGAGCTCAACAAGAATCAGCGCGAATATTATCTGCGCCAGCAGCTCAAGGCGATCCAGAAGGAATTGGGCGAAGGCGACGCACGCTCCAGCGAGATCGAGGAGCTGGAGAGGAAAATCGAAGAGGCGGCAATGCCGCCCGAGGCGCGGAAGGCCGCCGATAAGGAACTCGATCGGCTCAAGATGATCCCGCCCGAATCCGCCGAGCACACGGTGGTGCGCACCTATGTCGATTGGCTGGCGAGCTTGCCGTGGAGCGTCTCGACCGACGACAACCTGGACATCGCCAATGCCCGCAAGGTGCTCGACGAGGATCATTACGATCTCGAAAAGATCAAAGAGCGCATCCTTGAGTTCCTGGCGGTCCGAAAACTGAAGAAGGATACCAAGGGTCCGATTCTGTGCTTCGTCGGCCCACCGGGAACCGGCAAAACCTCTCTCGGCAGATCGATCGCGCGCGCTCTCGGGCGCAAGTTCGTGCGCCTGTCGCTCGGCGGAATTCGCGACGAGGCCGAAATCCGCGGCCATCGCCGCACCTATATCGGTTCGCTGCCGGGCCGCATAATCCAGGGCCTGCGCAACGCGGGTTCGAACAATCCGCTGTTCATTCTCGACGAGGTTGACAAGCTCGGCATGGATTTCCGCGGCGATCCCGCGTCGGCGCTGCTGGAAGTGCTCGATCCCGAGCAGAACAACTCCTTCTCCGATCATTACCTCGACGTTCCGTTCGATCTTTCCAAGGTGCTGTTTCTGACCACGGCGAACATTCTCGATCCGATTCCGCCGGCGCTGCGCGATCGGATGGAAGTGCTGGAATTGCCGGGCTACACCGAGGAGGAAAAGCTCGAGATAGCCGAGCGTCATCTGATTCCGAAGCAGCTCGGCGAAAACGGCCTTGCCGGCAACAAAATCGAATTCACCCGCCAGGCGGTGGCGGAGATGATCCGCAGCTACACCCGCGAATCGGGGATGCGCAATCTGGAGCGCGAGATCGCGCGCGTATGCCGCAAGATCGCTCGCGCGACCAGCGAAGGCGCTCCGATGCCGACGCAGGTTACCGCCGAAGACGTCTCACGTTATCTCGGAATGCCGCGCTTCTTCTCCGAAGTCGCCGAACGCGCCAACGAGCCCGGCGTCGCAACCGGACTCGCATGGACGCCCAATGGCGGCGAAATTATGTTCATCGAGAGTACCCGGATGGCGGGGCAAAAGGGCCTGATGCTGACCGGTTCGCTCGGCGACGTGATGAAGGAGTCCGCGCAGGCGGCGATGTCTTACGTGCGGTCGCGCGCCGAACACCTGGGAATCCAGCCCGACTTTTTCGAAAAATCCGACATCCATGTCCATATTCCGGCCGGCGGAATTCCCAAGGATGGACCGTCGGGCGGCGTCACTATCGCCGCGTCGCTCGCCTCGCTTCTTAGCGGACGTCCGGTGCGGCCGGACGTCGCGATGACCGGCGAGATTACGCTCAGAGGCAAGGTGCTGCCGGTCGGCGGTATCAAGGAGAAGGTGCTCGGAGCGCGGCGCGCCGGGATCAAGACCATAATCATGCCCAAGCGCAACGAACGCGACCTGGAGGACATCCCGGACGAGGTTCGACGCGAGCTTGAGATTGTATTTGTGGAAACCGTGGATGACGTGCTCGCGACGGCGCTGCGCAATGGCGACGGCGCTGCGCCGCATCCCGCGGAGGCATCCCATTCCGAGAAGGCATCAAAGGAAGAGCCGCGCTCACGCTCCGAGCGCACCGTGCTGAACTGACGGCTCGCCGTCCACGCGTACGCTGCAAGTCCTTTCTATCATTCTCGCGCCTGGCTGCCGCGCGAAGAGTCCCTCTGCCGCGCCGCCGCTCGCAGACTTGGGAATCGCAGTTTCCCGCCGCGGCTTTCCCTCATTTGAGTCCGAGTTGAGTCCTTATAGCTCTCTCGACCGCCGCGATATCCCGAGGATCGAGACTCTCAATTTTTTCGAGGAGCCTCTCCTTGCTTGCAGTTGCGATCTGGTCGGCCATCGCTTTGTGCCGCACCTGACTGATTCTTACGTATGCTTCTGGAGGGTAAAGGCGATCTGCTTTGCTGGTGATTGGGACAACCTGGACTCGATTGAGGACGCGATTTGAGGCGTCGACGCTAATCACTACAGCGGGCCGTGTTTTCTTGATCTCGCCGCCAACCGATCGACCGAACGAAACCCACCAGACCTCGCCGCGCCTCGGCTGGTCACCTTGTTTCATCCGCAACGTCCCCGATCAAATCCTCGCTCCAAGCTAGGGCGTCGGCCTCGCGAGCTTCGTCGGCAGCCATGGCCCGATAAGCGTCCTCCAAGCGATCGTGTATGACGTGGGGCCGTGCCAAGTCATTGAGAAACCGGCTGATGTTTCGACGTCCGATAGTAGTCCGCAATCCTTTATAGACATCCTCTTCGACGGTGATAGTCAGTTTCCGGTGCCGCTTCGCGCTTGCGCTCATAAATACGTATATTACACGTATTATCTAGTGGCGGCTAGCATACCGCCGAGTCATTTGCCGGCGAAGTTGCCGGGGCGGCGCTCCGCGACCGCCTTCACGCCTTCGCGATGATCCTCGGTACGGATCAGCCGCGATTGCTCCTTGAATTCGATGTCGGTCTGCGTCTTAACCGCGTCCGCCAGCCCGGCGCGCATCGTCGCGCGCGTCGAAAGCAGCGCAAGCGGCGCATTCTCGGCAATTTCGGCCGCGAGCTTGAAAGCCGCGCCGCGCAATTCCGATTGCGGCGCCATCAGATCGGCAAGGCCCCATCCGAGCGCTTCCTCGCCGCCGATTCTGCGTCCGGTGTAAAGCATCAGCGCGGCCTTCTGCACGCCGATTATCCGCGGCAGGGTGCAGGTCAGCGCGAAACCCGGATGGATTCCGAGCTTGACGAAATTGGCCGCGAAGCGGGCCTCGGGAGCGACCACGCGAAAATCCGCCGCCATCGCAAGTCCGAATCCGCCGCCGATCGCGGCGCCCTGTATGGCGGCGACCACCGGCTTCTTGCATCGGAACAGCCGCACCGCCTCCGAGTAAAGCGGATTTCCTGAAGCTTGAGCGCCGCTGCTTTGGGTGAGCGGCGTCTGGCGCCGAGAGAAGTCCGCACCGGCACAAAACGATTTTCCCTCCGCCGCAAGCACGATCGCGCGGCACGGCGCGTCGGCGTCGAGCGATTCGAACGCGTCCGCCAGATCGCGGATCAACTCGAAGTCGAAAAAATTGTGCGGCGGCCGATGCATTTCAGCAATCGCGACATTTCCTTCCATCGTGATCGATATGTCACCGTAGCGTGGCGCTGTCATGACGCTTACTCCTCTCGTTTGCCTCTAGAGATCGGCGCAGATGCTGCTTGTATAACCCAAATCGGCGGTTTGCGGCGACCCTCGACAAGCGGCACATCGAAGTCGCATTCTTCCGGTCGAGGAGAAATCACGATGCCGCAATTGGTGCTGCGCGAAGATCACGACGGGACGGTGACGCTCACGCTCAACCGTCCCGAAAAGCTCAACTCGCTCAACGTGCAGATGTTCGTCGAGCTGCGCGAGCATATCGATAGGATTTCAAATGAGACCGAGAAAGTGGGACTGGTGGTCGTGCGCGGCGCGGGAAAATGCTTTTCCGCCGGCCATGATCTTGCGGATATCGCCACCGGCGAACGTCCGCCACGGCCGAATTTTCAGGCCGACACGATCGAGCATCTGGCCGATCTTCCGCAGCCCGTGATCTCGGCGGTGCACGGCCATTGCTATACCGGCGCGCTCGAACTCGCGCTCGCGGGCGATCTGATTTTCGCCGCTGAGTCGGCCAAATTTGCCGATACCCACGCGCGCTGGGCGCTGGTTCCCGCGTGGGGAATGAGCCAGCGGTTGCCGCGCCGCGTCGGGATAGCCAAGGCGCGCGAGATGATGTTCACCTGCCGCACCTACTCGGGTGCCGAGGCGCTGAAGATGGGTCTTGCGAATTTCTGCGTCGCTGACGATTCGTTCGATCGCGAGCTTAACGAGCTGGCTAGGACCATCCTCGCCAACTCGTGGCATAGCCATCGCGCATACAAGCGGCTGCTTATCGAAACCGACGCGATGCCGCTTTCCGCTGGTCTCGCGCACGAGGTTTATCGAAGCCGCGGGGTCGGTCCGGATATGAGGGACCGTATTGCGGCGTTCACCGCGCGGTCCTCAAAGAGTTCAAAGGGCTAGAGGGTCAGCTTTCCGCAGGCACCACGAGCGAGTGTTGCGCGCAGATTTCTAGCAAGTTGTCCAGCTCGTCGTTGCTCGCGAGATTTCGCATCCGGTAGGCGCAGAAAAGCGTGAACTGCTCACCGGCGCCGATTCCGTTCCAGAGCGCCTCCAGCGCGTTGGCGTCGTGCTGATAGCCGAGCGCACTTTGGCCCTCGAGCATCTCTTCGAACACGACAACGTCGCCGTTGATACTCCTGTCCCGGGCAGCCGTTATCGCCGCACCCACGCTCTCGCGAAACTTCGCGGCGTCCAGCGAGATGCCTTTCATGATGCGCGTAAGCATCGATGCCGCGTCGATGGCAGCGTATCTGCCGGATTCCCTCAATTCGCCGATATCCAGACCATTGCCGCTGACCGAGCGCTCGATGGCTCCCAGATGCGCAGCGAGCGGCATCATTATCACCGAGCCTCCGTGTTGGAGCGCCTCAGCGGCGACCCAGGCGATGGTTTCGAGCACGGTGTCGAAATCGGAGTAAAACTGCACAAAGTGCTGATGCTTGATCGGCGTGTAATAGGCGCGGCGCGAAAGTTCAGGAAATCGTGCCCACGTGGAGCGCAATCTCGCGGCATTGGAAGGATCTGACGGCCGTGACATCGATTACTTCGATCAACAGTGGTCGGGGATTGACGGAAGCTGAAAATATTTCAAGATTTTGAAGACGAACGCTGAAGCCAGGCTCATTTGCAACGAAATTCCTTGCCGCCAAAGCCCCCAGCAAGGATCGTACCGATGATGCTGACATGTAGGATTTTCAGACTAACAAGTAGCGAGATGCGCGCTACCTGGACTCAAGCGGCAGCTTGATAATGAAAGACGATCCCTTTTCGAGCTGGCTTTCCACCCGGATTGTGCCCCCGTGCGTCTCCACGATATGCGCGGTTATCCATAAGCCGAGCCCGAGTCCCTTGCTCTCAACTCCTCGCCCGCGCTCAAAGCGGTCGAAGATGCGAGCGCGATCCTCCTCCGCAAGACCGGTACCCTGATCGCGCACCTCCAACACCGCCGCTCCGTCTTCGGGCCGGACGACAACCGTAATCGGTCTGCCTCTGCCGTACTTGACGGCGTTGGAAAGCAGATTGGTCAACGCCTGATCGATTCGTACTCGATCCCAGTTGCCCTCCGGGCCCGAGTTGATATCGCGCACGAAGGAGATGTCGGGATGTTCGGCTTCGAAGCGCAGCGTCACTTCTTTGGCCAGCAGGGCAAGGTCGAATCGGGAGGGATATAGCTCAAACCGATTCGCGCGGATTCGGGTCAGGTCCAGCAGCCGATCCATCAGAGCGTTCAGCCGCGAGTTCTGAATTCTCAGCCGCTCCGCCAGAAGCCGGATCTGCGGCGGTATTTCGCGCCCCTCGCACGCCTGCTTCAGGAGCTGGATCGTCAGCGCGATTACATTCAGCGGATTGCGCAGCTCATGCGCCGCCACGCCGATAAAATCGTCACGCGCGTCGAGCGCGTGCTTAAGATCCTCTTCAGTGGCTTCGTGCCGCGCGACTTCCCGCGACAGCTCCGCTACTTCCTGCGCGGCCTCGGCGCGCTGCGCGGCCGTCTCTCGCGGAGCCTCGGTTTCGTGCATCGAGGTAGAGGCGAGCACGATCCTGCCCGGCGTCTGCGCCACCGGTACGGTCGCAAGCGAGATCATCCGCAGAGCGCCTTTCGAGTCACGGCGGGCAGCCCGAAACTCTCTGGTCTTTTCTCCGCGAGCGATGGTTTCGATCAGGTCTTGTTCCTCGCCGCGATATGGATCCGGGATGATCAGGTGAATGGGTTGGCCGATTGCTACGTCAGCCGGATAGCCAAACATCAGCTCCGCGCCGCGGCTCCACGATTTGATCGTTCCGCCAAACGTGCGCGTGATCACGGCGTCGTTTTCGAGATCGCAGATCGTCGCGAGCACTGAAGTGTAGATTTTTCCGCCTTCCTGCTGCTCGAACAGGATCTCTTCAAAATACCGCCGCATCGCTAATCACCCGGCTTACGCGGCAGTCTCTTGTGGGAACTGCCGCGAACGCCGGACACCAAATAAAGGTAACGACGATGAGATCCTAGCGCAATCTCAAGTGGATCAATTTGCGCTCGCAGTTTGTTAGCCGCGCGCGTTGACATCCGCGGCGCCTGAGGACAAACTCGCGGGCCTCGTCTGGCATGCGGCCTATGGGGGTGTTTAACTATAAAGCTCCGGCATCGGTGTGTCCTGAACATGACGGAGCGATGAATTTTTCGGGCGGGGGAACCAAATGCCTGAACTTAGAAAAGACCCGGTCGTAGGAAGGTGGGTCATCATGTCCACCGAGCGCAGCAAGCGCCCGACCGATTTCAATAAATCGCACGAACAACGCAAAGGAGGGCCGTGCGCCTTCTGCGACGGTAACGAAACCCAGACCCCGCCCGAGGTGCTCGCCTACCGCGATCATGGCTCCGCGCCCAACGAGCCCGGATGGCGCGTGCGGGCAGTTCCCAACAAGTTTCCGGCGCTCAGAATAGAAGGCACTCCGGGCCGGCGCGGCGTCGGCCAGTACGACATGATGAACGGGATCGGCGCGCACGAGGTGATTATCGAGACTCCTGATCATGACCGCGGCCTTGCCGACCAGGATCCCCATCAGATTGAGGAAGTGCTGTGGGCGTATCGCGACCGCGTGCTCGATCTGGCCCGCGATGAGCGTTTCCGCTACGTGCTGATCTTCAAGAATCACGGCGCCGAGGCGGGCGCCAGCCTGGAACATCCGCACTCCCAGCTTATCGCGCTGCCGATCATCCCGCTGAGCGTTCAGCAGGAGCTGCGCGGCGCCAACGATTACTACCAGCTCAAGGAGCGCTGCATCTTCTGCGACATCGTTTCCCAGGAGGCGCAGGATCGCAGCCGCGTGCTGCTGGAGAACGATAATTTTATCGTGATCTGCCCGTTCGCCGCGCGGTTTCCGTTCGAGCTGCTGCTCGCGCCCAAGGCGCATTCGTCGCATTTCGAGTTTGCCACCGCGACCGAGTACCGCGCCCTCTCGCAGTCGCTCAAATCGACTCTCGGAGCGCTCAAGACCGCGCTGAATGATCCGCCATTTAACTACATCATCCATTCCGCGCCCCTGCGCGAGGCCGAGAGCAAGCACTTTCACTGGCATCTCGAAATCACGCCCGCGCTGACCAGGGTCGCGGGCTTCGAGGTCGGAACCGGGTTCTATATCAATCCGGTCCCGCCCGAGGACGCGGCGACTCATCTGCGCAAGGTGCTGGCCGATGGAGCGGGCGCCGAGGTGATTCCGCTGAAGGCGCAGGCGCTATAGCCCCTTGGCGCGGACATCCCTCCGCCATTGCTTCGGCGGACCCATTCCGGGATCCCTCGACTCGCGCAGCGCTCGCTTGGGATGACACCCGGTGATTGACGCTTGCGCACGCGCCCGGATCTCCGCAGTCTTACGATTAACGGCGCGCGAACGCGCTTCCCGCGTCCGAAAATCACCAGGAGTTGCCCGTGAAGATCGCGATCGTCGCCGCTGAAATTTCACCGTGGGCCAAAGTCGGCGGACTGGCCGATGTTATCGGAGCGCTGCCCGCCGCGCTCAAGCACGCGGGCGCGGAACCCGCGGTGATTCTCCCCGCCTACGGCTCCATTCTGAGCCGGCTGCCGGTGATGCAGGTCGGACCCGCGATGACGGCGTACCTCGGCGTCGAGGCGCATCAATTCCGCGTCCTGCACGCCGAGGATCCTCACGGGGTACCGCTCTTCCTTATTGATCATCCCGGCTTCTTTGCCCGCGACGGAGTTTACGGTGAGCGAGGCGCCGACTACGCCGACAATCTTCGCCGCTTCGTATTCTTCGGCAAGGCCGCCGCGATGACCGTGGCCGAACTGATCAAGCCCGACGTGATGCATGCGCATGACTGGCATGCGTCGGTTGCGACCATCGCGGCGCGCGGCGACGCGATGCTTAAGAGCCGCCTTTCGCGAACCGCGATCGCGTTCACGATTCACAATCTGGCTTTCCAGGGAATCTACAGCGTCAGTGATTTTCCACTGCTCGGGATCGATTGGTCTTACTTCGGAATCGAAGGACTTGAGTTTTTCGGCCGGATGAACCTGATGAAGGGCGCTGTGGTTCTGTCCGACGGAGCTTCGACCGTGAGCCCCAGCTATGCGCGCGAAGTCACGACCGATCTCGATCTGGGCTTCGGACTCGAAGGGGTGCTGCGGCATAAGGGAGCGCACTTCGTGGGGATTCTGAACGGCGCCGATTACCGCGAATGGGATCCCGCACGCGATGCCCTTATTGCCGCCCAGTACAGCGGCTCCAAGCCCGACGGCAAGCGCGTATGCGCGCGTGATCTGCGTGAGTCGCTGAAGCTTCCGCCATGGGATGACTGCCCGATCGTCGGGATGGTCACCCGGCTCACCACCCAAAAGGGCGCCGACCTCCTGCGCGACGCGCTTGAGGACGTGATGGCTATAGACTTGCAACTCGTGATGCTCGCGAGCGGCGATAAGGCGTTCGAGGATTTCTTCAGCGCCGCTGAAAAGCGGCATCCCGATCGCATGCGCGTGGTCATGCAGTTCGACAATGCGATGGCGCATCGGATCCAAGCTGGCGCCGACGCGTTCCTGATGCCCTCGCGATTCGAGCCTTGCGGCCTCACTCAGATGTACGCGCTCAAATACGGCACCGCGCCGGTGGTGCGCGCGACCGGCGGCCTGCGCGATACAGTGGCCGAGTTCGATCCCGCCGCTGGCCGCGGCAACGGCTTCGCCTTCGACGACTATGAGCCGGCCGCGATGATTGCGGCGCTTAAGCGGATGGCTGCGGTGTTCGCCAAGCCTCCGCTATGGCGCAAGCTGGTCGCGAATTGCTTCGCCGCCAACTTTTCGTGGGCGGAATCCGCACGCCACTATATAGAGTGGTTCACGGCGCTGCGCCGCGAGCGCGGTCTCGTGTAGAATCCGCTCTCGTGAGCACCAGCCCCGATCCATACTTCGCATATGCCGACGGCGCGTGCCTCGGAAATCCCGGCGGCCGCGGGGGGTGGGGGGTTGTGATTATCGGACCCGACCACACGATGCGTGAATTCAACGGCTACGAGCCCGAGACCACCAATAATCGCATGGAGCTGACCGCCGCTATCCAGGCGCTCAGGCGGCTGCCGCAAGATGCTTCGGTGGTGCTCCGCAGCGACAGCCTTTACCTCGTCAACACCATGACTCGCGGATGGAAGCGCAATGCCAATCGCGACCTCTGGCGCGAACTCGACGCCGAGGCCGAAGCGCGCCGCGTCGATTTCGAATGGGTGCGTGGGCATGCCGGCGACATGCTTAACGAGCGCGCCGATGCGCTGGCCGCGATGGGCGCGAATCAGGAAATCGTAAGTATCGAGCAGGTCGAGCAGGGAAAACCGGCCACTGCGCAGCCCGCCAGCGATGGAGTCGAGCGCGAGGCCAAGGCGCAAGCGCAGATTCGCTCGATGTTGCACGCGGGAGAATGGCTCAGGAAGTGCTCGGGATGCGGACGCTTTTTTGTCGCCCGCGCGCGCGACGAGCTTTTCTGCAATCAGACGCTCTGCCAGTTAAAAGCGCGATCGTAGTTCCCTCTCTCGCGATTTGTCGCGAGCAGAAAATAGCTGGCGCACAGCGTGTGTCGCGAAAAAGCTACCAGATGCTCGGCAGCAGAGCGTCGCTGGTGCGGCGATACTGCTCGAATTCCTCGCCGAATCGCGCGGCAAGGATCGCTTCATCATCGCGAATCTGCCGCCGCGCGATTATCCCGCCGATAATCAAGGTCAGAACCGCGACGATTGGCGCCGCAAACACGATCGGCCATCCAAGCAGCACCAGCAGCACTCCCGCATACACCGGATGCCGGATGTAGCGGAAAAAACCAGTCTTCACCAGAACCGCCTGCTCGCGTCCGTTTCTATCGGCGGAGAAAAAATGAAGCTGGATTCGCGCGCCCAGCACAAGCCACAACCCGCCGAGCTCCAGTAGGAGCCCTAGCGCACCCGCCCATCCCGCCGGCTCGCCGCCATAGAAATAGGTCCGCTCGAAGGGCGCGGCGGCAAACAGGAGCAGCACGACGAGCTGCGTCATCGTTCTGCGCGCGTGCGCATCGGCTGGCTCGCCGATGTGGGCCTGATCATCGCCGATTATCAGCTCGGCAAAACGGAATCCGATGTACGCAATCAGGTACGCCGCGATGTAGCGATGCTCCTTGAAGTAATCGGTGATCATCAGGCCGAGCGCGACCGCGCCGATTATCGCCGCGATGAAGATGATCTCCTCGCCCGCCATTATCAGCCGCTCGCTGCGGCTCGATTGCGCTTCGAGCGCGCGCGTCGGTGCATTCGCGATTCGAGTTGGAGCGATCAATTCGCCGGTCGAGCGCGGCGACGGTGCGAAAACGTTCTGCGGTTCGGGCGGCGTCGAATCCATCTCGGCTCAAGACTCTTGCAGATTCCGGAGGCTTATTAAAGCCGCCCTCCCGTATCGCTGCGCAGTCGGTCGGCTGCATCTACTGTCCTGCGGAGTGTCGCAAAAAGAGAAAAATCATGCGAATAACACGAGGACTTAATTTGCGAATCGCAAAATGCGATTCCGAAATAATTCAATGATTACCTCAACTATTTGATATTCACAAAACATTATGCGGATTGTGCGAGACATTGGATCCTTCTTATTTCGAGAGTTTTTGGTTGGCACAGCCCCTGCTTAGCTGCCGAATGCTGATGGACACCATGGAGGGTACTTCAATGAACGCGACGACCAATGATGCGAGGTTGGGATTTTCACAGATTGCGGAAGCGGCGGCGTCGACCGATGCGGAGCGCCTCGCGCAGTATAGCTGGCTGAACGAAGTGCCGGGACTCGTTTTCGGGCTGGTCACGCTCTTCTACATCGTGAGCTCGCTGATCGCGCTCGCGTAAGTGAACGGTTCGCATCCGCACAACAACAAAAAGTTATCGAGTACCAAGAGTTATTAGGGAGAAGTTGACCATGAACGCGACGACCACTAACCATCCTCATCTCGCTGGATTCGCGGGTGAGACGGCGGCGCCGACCGATTACATCCGTTATGCCCAGAACAGCCTGCTCACCGAGTTACCGGGAGTGGTGTTCGGACTGGTCACGCTCGCCTACATCATCTGCTCGCTTCTCGCGCTCGCCTGACGGTATCCCGAGCCGCTCCACGCGGCGCGCGACGCCTCAGGCGATGCGCCAAGACCAGCGTATCGTGCGGCGCGCGCCGAAGCGGCGGCTGCGGAACTTGGCTCAAGAGTTGCGCGCCGCACGATCGCGATCGGGAACAGCACCGCCGCCTTCAAAACGATAGCCGCTACATCTTTTCGTTCGGATCGAAATCGAGCGCGTTGCTTCGCGCTATACCGCTGTACCATCGCCCGCTGTCTTTGACATAACGGCGCTGAGTGTCGAAGTCGCAATAGACGAGTCCGAAGCGCTGCTCGAAGCCTTCGGCCCATTCGAAATTATCGGTGAGCGTCCAGTGAAAGTAGCCGCGCACGTCGGCGCCGGCCTGGATTGCGCGCCATAGTTCGGCAAGGTAGCGCCGATTGAAATCGATTCGCCGCTCATCGCGTACTCTGCCGTCCGCTCCCGGTGCGTCGCCATAAGAACATCCATTCTCGGTTATGTAGAGCGGAACGCCCGGATAATCCTTCGCGATTGAGAGCGCGATCTCCGACAACGCCGCCGGATATACTTCCCATCCGAAATCGGTACGGTTTTTCGTCTCCGGATGCACCTGCCGGACATTCAGAGTCTCGCGATTCTTGTCGTCGGCGACCACCGTCCGCGAATACAGGTTGATGCCGATAAAATCGAGCGGCGCGAGGATTATCTCCATGTCGCCCGCGCGCACGTCGAACATTTCCTCCGGAGCCCTGCGCGTGTCGATTTCCGGATATCGCCCCTTCATCACGGTGTCGAGGAACAGGAGGTTACAGAACCGATGCCATCTGGTGGCGGCGGCGCGATCGTCCTCGGAGCCGGTCGCCGGATGCACCGACGACATGCTGAACGCGGTGCCGACCGCCGCTGGCTTGTGGCGCGCCTCGCGCAGCGCGCGAACGCCGAGCCCCTGCGCCAGATTTACCACGTGCATCGCGCGAAGCGCCGCCGCGATATCGCGCCGGCCTGGCGCATGAGCGCCCTGCAGATAGCCGAGCACGGTGAAGATCCACGGCTCGTTGAACACCATCCAGTGCCCCACGCGATCGCCCAGGTAGTCGGCGCAAATCGCCGCGTAGTCGCGGAAATAATTCGCCAGATCGCGATTCGGCCATCCGCCGATATCTTCCAGCGGCTGCGGCAGATCCCAATGATACAGCGTGACCCACGGCTCGATATTTCGCGCCAGCAGTTCGTCGAGCACGCGCTTGTAAAAATCGATCCCTTTCGGATTGATGCTGCCTTTGCCCGCTGGCATGATTCGCGGCCACGAGAGCGAGATGCGCGAGGCGTTAAGCCCCAATTCCGCCTGAGTGCGGATGTCCTCGGCGTAGCGATGGTAGAAATCGCACGCCACGTCGCCGGTGCAGCTTTTTTTGATCTTGCCGGGCGTGTGCGAAAAGCGGTCCCAGATCGATTCGCCCTTGCCGTCCTGATCCCATGCACCTTCGATCTGGAAGGAAGCGCTGGCGGTGCCCCACAGAAATCCCTTTGGGAAGCTCATCGTCGCCATACGCGGCTAGTTAGCACACGCCGCGCGATGTATCACGCGCGCCGCCCACGCGTTTGTCGCCGTTCGAAGCGACAGGGGCGCGCGGCGGATTTCCGTTTTGCAGGGCAACTACCAGTTTGGTAAGCATCCAGTCGGATAGACGTGGGTTTGGTGAGGATTGGGGTCCGAAAGCGGAGCGATGGTAGTCTACGTCACCCGATGTAACGGGGGATAGTCAACGAGCTGAGAATGCGGGAGTAATCGCCATGTTTATTCGTAATGCCTGGTACATAGCCGCATGGAGCGACGATATCAGGCAGACGCCGTTTGCACGCCGGATTCTCGACGAGCCGATCGTTCTGTTCAGGGATTCCAGCGGCGCGATCGCTGCGCTCGAAGACCGATGTTGCCATAGGGGCACGCCGCTCGCGCTGGGCGAAGTCGTCCCCGCGGGTTTGCAGTGCGGCTATCACGGCCTGGTGTTCGACCGCGGCGGCAAATGCGTGCTCGTTCCCGGCGGCCATACCATTCCGCCGGACGCGCGCGTCCGCAGCTATCCGGTGGTCGAGAAGGACGCCTTCGTGTGGATCTGGATGGGCGATCCGTCGCGAGCCGACCGCTCGCTGATTCTCGATTACCCGTATCACAACGACCGGAAGAATTGGCCGCATAAACATACGACCTATCCGATCAAGTGCAACTACATGCTGCTGATCGACAACCTGATGGATCTCTCGCATCTCGGGTTCATCCATAAGGAGACCATTGGCGGGATGTCGCCGGCGCTTCACGTCGAAGCCAAAATGCGCACGGTAAAGACGCCGGCCGGCGTGCGGTTTGACCGCTGGATGCTCGACTCGGAGCCGCCGCCGACCTACGTCAAGGCCGCCGGCTTCAAGGGCCGCGTCGATCGCTGGCAGGAGTTCGAGTTCGTTGCGCCCGGCACTGTCCTCCAGTGGAGCGGTGCGGTTGACGCGGGCCGGGGCGTATTCAAGGACTTCAAGTATGGCGGCTCGCGCGACGGTGGTTTCTCATTGCGCCTGTTTCACGGAGCAACGCCGGAGACTGAGAATCGGTGTTTCTACTTCTGGTCGACGGCGAATGGCTATCGTCAGAACGATCCGATCGCGACCGCCGAGTTGTTCGACGAGATCGCACGCGCCTTCAACCAGGACAAAACAGTTGTGGAGGCGCAGCAGGCGCGGCTTGACGAAAATCCTGGCGCTCCTTTGATCGACATTCACGGCGACGGCGCGCGCATCCACGCGCGGCGCGCGGTCGAGCGCCTGCTCGCCCAGGAGAACTCAGCGGTCGTGCCGGTCGCCGCCGGCTGACGCGCGGAGATCGATCAGCACGCCAGGATCAAAGATCGCACGCCGATAGAGCGCGTTGGCGGCTTTCAGCGCGCGAAGCCCTTGGGCCGCTATGGCGGCCGCACCATGGGCGAGTCGCGGCCGTCCGCAGCCCGTTTCCATCAGGCGCGGGTGGTAACCTTCGAAGATAGGAGTGAAGCGAGGAAAGGTTAGGCTCGCCGTGGAAATCCCGATCGATGCTGCCGAGATAGAGCGGCGCGTTGCCGCGCTCGCGCCGATACTCGCGCGCGGCGCGACCGCTTCCGACGCCGCGCGAAAGCTCGCGCCCGAGAGTATGCGCGCGATGGTTGAGGCGGGGATGTTCAAAATTCCGGTGCCGGCCCGGGTCGGCGGCTACGAACTCCCGCTGCGCACGCTCGCAAGCGCCGTAACCGCCCTTTCGATCGCGTGCCCCTCAAGCGGATGGGTGCTGATGGTGATGGGGGCGCATCACTGGTGCATGGGCTCGTTCTCCGCGGCCGCGCAGGACGAGGTCTTCGGCGGCGGCGCCGGGGGACTCGTCGCGGGAACGCTCTCGTGGCAGGGCCAGGCCAAGCCCGTTGCTGGCGGATATCAGGTAGACGGGCGATGGCAATTCGGCAGCGGAATCGATCATGCGAATTGGGTGATGCTCGGATGCGCCGATCCCGTAGCTGGCGGCCCGCTGGTCCATGTGGTCGTGCCGCGAGCCGAGATCGAGGTTGATGATACGTGGCGAGTGCTCGGGCTGCGCGGCACTGGCAGCAAGGATCTGGTCGCGCACGGCGTGTTCGTGCCGGAGCATCGCGCGGTCGACACGCGGATGCTGTTCGGAGGCGCAAGCCCGCACGCACGTAACCATCGGAGCAATTTGTACAAGCTCTCGGCCGAGGCGATGCTCTCGAACTCGGTTGCGACCGCGGTGCTCGGGTCGGCGAAATTCGCGCTCGATAAATTTATCGAGCGGACCCTTCAGCGCCGCGTGATCCTGACCGGCGCGAAAAAATCTGAGCACGCGCCGACTCAGATCCGGCTCGCGGAGGCGGCGGCGGAAATCCGCTCGGCGGAACTGCTCCAGGGCGACACGCAGGACAGTTTCGAGCGTTTCATGGCAAGCGGCGCGACGATGGATTTCGAAGCGCGTGCGGCGATCAGGTGGAACGCCGCGTACTCGGCCGAGCTATGCCGCCGCGCGGTGGCGAGGATGTACTCCGGATCAGGCGCGCACGCGGTTTATGAATCGAGCGCGCTTCAGGCGGCGTTCCGCAATATCAACGTGGGCGCGCAACACGCGAGTATCGATTTCGACACTTCAGCCGAGATGTACGCGCGCTCCCGCCTCCGTTCCTGATCCCTCGCCCACTCGGGAGAAGTCGGCGCAAAGCGCCGGAATCGCGCTTCGCGCGAGGGACCCCTCGACTCGCTGGGCGCTCGCTCAGGGTGACACAGGGGGCGCCTTCCATTGTGTCATTCTCGCGTGTCTGAATTGACCGGCGCGCGAGGAATCCCGGGCGTGTCCCCGTTCAGTCGCGCATCGGGGAATTCAGCTCGAAAGACACGACGGCGAAGCGCTGGTTCAGCGTTCGCAAAAGGTCAAGCGGCGGACCCGCGAGCTCGGGCTGTTTCCATCTAAGCGCAAATGAGAGCTGAACCCGTCGTGGATCGGGGCCGGTGCTTTGGCGCTCAAAATGCGCGCGAAATCCGACCGGACGAACCAGCTCCGCGAGATCCGAGGCGGGAAGCAGCGCCGGATCTGCATTGATCACCAGCGTCGCGCGCTGCTCGCGCGGCATCCGCATGTCCAACCATTTGAGCATCCACAGCGCGGCCACCACCAGGATCGTTGAGACAGCGCCGACGATTAGCTGCCCGCCTCCGAAGCACAGTCCGATCGTGGTCGTCACCCACAGCGTCGCGGCAGTGGTGACTCCGGTAATCAAATCGCCGCGCTTCAGGATCGTTCCGCCGCCGATAAATCCGACTCCGGTAAGTATTCCGAGCGGCATCCGCATCAGGTCCATGACTCCGAACGAGGAATTGGTCTTGCCGGCCACGTCGAGCAGAATATTGGCCTGGATCATCGCGATCGAAGCGGCAAGACAGACCAGTAAAGTAGTGCGAAGGCCCGCAACTTCACCGCGGACGCCGCGGTTGAAGCCTATAACGCCGCCGGCGATCAGGGTCAGGACCAGTCGAATCGCGATGTCCTGCCAAGTGGGATGGAGGGGCATGTTCATCAGTATTACCCGCCCGAGTCAGAGGGTCTTCCCACACTTCGCTTAATCATCCGATCAAAAATGCCCTCGCGGCAACGACTTTGTTGCGCCGTCGACTTTCCCGCCCAAGCGCAGTCAAATTCAAGGTTCTAGCGGTTCAAAATCGCGTAAGTCATCTTCTGCTTTGGGTCGCGGGATGCTTAAAGCTGCGCGATTACGCCGCTGAACGAATTTTCAGGTCGCGTCTATTACGGTATTGTCCGGCCACGACATTCCGGCGCCGGACCATGGAAAAATAATCACGATGCGCTGCACGAACTGCGACACAGACAATCGGAACACGGCGAAATTTTGCGACAAGTGCGGCGCGCGGCTGTTGCCAAAGTGCGCTTCGTGCGGAGCCGAAAATCGTTCCGACGCGAAGTTCTGTGATTCGTGCGGCAGTGCACTTGGGAGTGATGCCACCGTCGCATCGAAAAAATCGAACGATGCGCTGATCCGCGAAGCCGATACGGCGGCGCCTGAGAATATCGAGGGTGAGCGCAAGACCGTTACGGCGCTGTTTGCGGATATCAAGGGATCGACGGAGCTGGAGCAGGATCTCGATCCGGAAGAGGCGCGCGCGATCATCGATCCCGCGCTGAAGCTGATGATCGACGCGGTGCATCGGTACGACGGGTACATCGTGCAATCGACCGGCGATGGCGTCTTCGCGATCTTTGGTGCCCCGGTCGCGCATGAGGACCATCCGCAGCGGGCACTGTATTCGGCGCTACGGATGCAGGAGGAATTGAAGCGGTACTCGGCGAAGCTGGTCGCGGACGGCGGCATACCGATCGAAGCCCGGATTGGCGCCAACACTGGAGAAGTCGTGGTCCGCTCGATCGCGACCGGTGAGGGACACGCCGAGTACACTCCTATCGGCCATACGACGAACCTGGCGTCGCGAATGCAAGCGGTTGCGCCAACGGGATCGATCGCGATCAGCGAGCAGACGCGCAAGCTGGTCGAAGGGTATTTCGCGCTAAAGCCGCACGGGCCGACCAGAGTCAAAGGCGTTAGCGAGCCGGTCAATGTATATGAAGTGACCGGCTTGGGACCCCTGCGTACAAGATTGCAGCGCTCGGCCGGACGCGGACTTACCAAGTTTGTTGGCCGCGCGCGCGAGATGGAGTCGATGCGCAATGCGGCCGAGCAGGCCCACCGCAGCCATGGGCAGATCGTCGCGGCAATCGCGGAAGCCGGCACCGGCAAGTCGCGGCTGTTCTTCGAGTTCAAGGCCAAGAATCAGTCGGGCTGGATGGTGCTCGAAGCGTTCTCGGTCTCGCACGGGAAGGCCTCAGCCTATCTGCCGGTGATCGATTTGCTGCACACCTATTTCAAAATTACTGGCGAGGATGACGAGCGATCGCGTCACGCCAAAGTAATCGGCGCCGTGCTCGCATTGGATCGTGCCCTCGAAGACACGCTGCCCTACCTGTTCGGCCTGCTCGGGATCGTCGAGCGTGACGATCCGTTGTCGCAAATGGATGGGCAGGTGAAGAAGCGCCGGACCCTTGAGGCGATCAAGCGGATATTGCTGCGCGAGTCGATGAATCAGCCGCTGATGGTGATCTTCGAGGACCTGCACTGGATCGACGAAGAGACGCAGGCGTTCCTGAATCTGCTGGCCGACTCGATTGCAACGGCGAAGATCCTGCTGCTGGTCAATTATCGCCCGGAATACACTCATCAATGGGGCTCGAAGACCTACTACACCCAGTTGCGGCTCGATCCGCTCGGCAAGGAATCGGC
>JASHOJ010000089.1 GCA_030041155.1 Candidatus Binataceae bacterium
ATTCGCGCCGCCCGCGAAGCCGGAAAAAAGGTGCGGGTCTATGCCGACGAGACGCGGCCGTTCCTGCAGGGCTCGCGGCTAACCGCGTGGGAACTAAAGAAGGATCGCATTCCGGTCACGGTTATCGCGGACAATATGGCAGCAACCGTGCTTTCCCAGGGTAAGATTGGAGCGGTGATAGTCGGCACCGACCGCACCGCCGCCAACGGCGATGTTGCAAACAAGATCGGCACCTATCCGCTGGCGGTGATGGCCGAGCGGCATCGCGTGCCTTTCTACGTGGCCGCGCCGCTTTCTTCGATCGATCTTGATTGTGGTTCCGGCGCCGAAATACCGATCGAGGAGCGCGCCGGAACCGAGATTTGCGAATTCGCCGGAAAACGAATCGCGCCCCGCGGTGTGGCGACCTTCAATCCGGCATTCGATGTCACCCCGGCTGAGTTGGTGACCGCGATTATCACTGAGCGCGGCGTTGCCCGCCCGCCTTACCGCAAGAGCCTGGCCGCCCTCAAGCGCAAGAGCTGATAGCATTGACGCCGGCGGAGAAGAAGCACCCGCGTGCAAACTCCAATGGCTATTCCTCCAGATGGTCGAGGTACTCGGACAGGCCGTAACCGACCTTGTCGCCCCATCGCCACTCGGTCATCCCCTCGGCGATTCGCGTCACCATGCCGGCCCGGCGATTACGCAGCGGTATCATAGAGATTACTTTGCCGGTAATTAGCGCCGGCTCGTCGCTGCCATTCATCCAGGCTGTCACTTTGATCTTGTCGTGCAACTGCTGAGGGCCGGCGTATTCGGTCTGGATGTCCACCTTGCGGATTTGCACGAATGGCTGACCCTTTCGGGCGACGAAGCCGCCGGGATGCTCGCTGCCGTCGCGATTTACCGTAACCGTAGCCATCGCGCCGAGCGCGTCGTCGAAATTCATTGTCAGCCATCGGTAATATTTCGGCGCCTGCCAATAGCGGGGTCCCCAACTGTGATCGCGCAGGCCGAGACCGTTGATCCTGTACTCGCGATCGCCGACCACGAGTCGTCCGGTTGCGCGGCCAAGCTGCTCCAGATGTCCTTTGGCAAACTGCGCCTCGGGATCGCCCTGATTTTTTGGCGAGACCCATCGGTCGCCGGATTTTCCGCGCAACTCGCCGCCCCATCCAGGCGCCGTAGCACGATAGTCGATTTCGAGCAGCGCCTTTGCATAGGGATTGCTCTTGAAAGCCTTCGCCGGATCAGACATTTCGAGCGGATCCACAAGCGTGCACACTTTTCCGCTATAGGTTACGCGATGGTTCTTAAACGGCTCGATTACCTGGAATTTCAGCCCGCCGGCGTCGTGCGCGTCGTTGTCGTGGATCTCCGGCCGCTGGAACATGAAGGCGACGGTGCTGTCAGGCAGATAGAAGCATGTGGTCATTTCCGCATAGCCTTCATTGGGCCGATTGCCCAGGCGGACGAAACCGCCGGTGCGGGTATGTGGATCGAAGAAATTATAGTAGGCGCTCTCGTTGTAATTCGACTCGCCGGTGTTGGGATGCATCAGATCATCCTGCTCGAGCAGAATTACCTTGCGTTCAGCCATTTTGCGCCTCCTCG
This sequence comes from Candidatus Binataceae bacterium, assembly GCA_030041155.1. Classification (GTDB taxonomy): domain Bacteria; phylum Desulfobacterota; class Binatia; order Binatales; family Binataceae; genus JBARDN01. Next base: position 1,597 of record JASHOJ010000089.1, read on the forward strand.
TGACCTTGAACGATCGTTTAGTCCGGCTTTCAACAGGGTTCTTCTAGCACGGGGGAATTTCGGACCCAAATTGCGCTCAGCCGCCGCGGATGGCGAGATCCGCCTCAAGATAGCGAGGGTTCGCGACTCGCAGCTTGTCTTCGACCGCGGCGCGCACCACCTTGAGAACGTCAGTGCGCCACGATCCGGAATCCGCGTCGCCGGCGCGAATTCTCTTGCTTAACTCCTCATTTAGCGCGGTCGCCGCCTTGCTCACGTCGGCGAGGCTATGGACGTGCGGATGCTCGCGGCCAAGAAGATCCGCCAGCGCGCGCACTTCCGCGCGGACCATCGAATCTTCGCTTGCGACCTCGCGCGCGACGATACGCATCACGTTGGCGACCACGCGGCTCTGAAATTGAACGCGGCCCGAGGTGGCGGTTACGATCTCTCGTTCGACAAAATCCGCCGCCGCTTCAAGCAGCTCGATTGCGGTTGGACGATCCTGCATGGCTAATTTCCCATTCGCCCGCGTGAGCGCGTAATCTTCATGGCAGTTCGATGAGGTTCAGCAGCTCGAGCTCGGTTTCCGCGGTGCGACGCCCGATGCTGGCGAGTTCGACGCTTTTCACGTTGCCGTCGAGATGGGTTCGCGCCTGGCTTATCGTGATGATGCCCCATCTGAGATTTCCGAACACTTCCCAGAAACGCGCGGCGGCCGGATCGACCTGGACTCCGCTGGCGCGTTCGTAGGCGGCAAAGAAATCCTCGCGCCTGCCGAGACCGCCGACCGGCATGCGATCGTTGCCGAAGCGCCACGCGCGCACGCACATCCATCCGACGTCTTCCATCGGATCGCCGAGATGCGCCAGCTCCCAATCGAGAATCGAGCGCACGCCCTCAGGTCCGAAAATCACATTGCCAATCCGATAATCGCCGTGGACCAGCGTCTTGCGCGGAGTGCGCGGGACCCGCGCAAGCAGCCATCTGAACGCGAGCTCGAAGGCGGGATGCGGCTCCAGCGCAAGGCGGCGGAAGCTTTCTTCGTAGCGGCGCACCTCGGTGAGCGCGGCATTCTCGCCGGGCGGTGGAAGAAAATCCAGATCATGCGCTGCCGCGTCGATACGATGGATTTTCGCGAGTATTGTCGCGAGTTGCGCCGGCATCTCTTTTCGCGCGGTCGCGTACTCGGGGTCACGCAGAAGCCTGCGCGCGATAGTCTCGCCGTCGACGCGCTCCATCAGAAAAAACGGCGCGCCCAGCACTTCGGGATTATCCGACAGCCAGAACACCTCGGGGACCGGAACCCGTTCGCGATGCGCGGCGCGCAGGACCATAAATTCCGCTCTGCGGCTGGTGTCGATCTTGTGCTGGCCGGGATCGCGCCGCAGCACCAACGCACGGGTTTCGCGAATGCCATCTTTTTCGAGAGTCGCGTCTAGAGCCCATATTTCGCGCGAAGCGCCACCCGCCATCCGATGCATGTTGGCGATCGAGACCGCCGAGAATCCGCCTTCGGCGGCGATAAATCGCGCGAGCCGATCGCTCATTTCGTCCGCTTGCATTGCGTTTGGAGCTGTAGCACGAAAAAGCGCGGCTGCGTACGCGGCACGGGTACGCAGGCCTCAAGTCATCGGCGGCCGGCCAGCGCCGCGAGTCCATCTCCGAGCAGATTGAAGCCAAGAATCGCAAGACCGATCGCAATTCCAGGCGCAGTGGTCAGATGAGGCGCAACCAGCAGGAACTCGCGTCCGGCGTCCAGCATGTTGCCCCAACTGGGCGTCGGCGGCATTGCGCCCAAGCCGAGAAACGACAGCGCCGCCTCGGCGCCGATAATCCCGCCAATTCCAAAGGTCGCCTGCACCGCCACGGGACCGGCGACCGCCGGCAAGAGATGGCGGAACAGAAGCCTGCGCGGGCGCGCGCCGAGCGCGGCTGCCGCGTGAACATACTCGCGTTCGCGCAGCGACAGAACCTCGCCCCGCACCAGCCGCGCGTACCCGGTCCATCCCATCGCGGTGAGTGCGATCGCAAGGTCGACCAATCCCGGACCGAGAATCGCGGCGAGCGCGATCGCCAGCAAGATTCCAGGAAAGGCGAGCACTATATCGACCACGCGCATGACCAGGTTATCGATTCTGCCACCGGCCAGCGCGGCGCACCCGCCGATAAGTCCACCGGCCGCAAGCGACAACACCACGACCGAGACCGAGATGCCGAGCGACAGCCGCGCACCCCACATCACGCGCGCAAAAACGTCCCGCCCCAGCGCATCGCATCCGAACGGATGCGCACGGCTGGGACCGGCGAGCGCGCGCGTCAGGTCGATCGCGAGCGGGTTGTTGTGCGCGACCGACGGACCGAAGAGCGCCGCCGCTACCAGCGCAAGGACGATAACGCCACCGGCGGCGAGCGAAGGATTACGGCGCAGCGCGGTCATCTGAGGCTGACCCGTGGATCGACGAGTGCATAAACCACGTCGGTCGCCATGTTCACGAACACGTAAGTGAGTGCGAAGGTCAGGACCGCGCCCTCCACCAGCGGATAATCGCGCGCACTAATGGCCGAGATGAGCATCCGGCCCAGCCCCGGCCATGAAAAAATAATTTCGGTTATTAGCGCGCCGGTTAGCAGCCCGCCGAGTTCAAGTCCGAGCAGCGTCACCACCGGCGTAAGCGCGTTGCGCAGCCCGTGGCGGAAAAGCGCGAGGGTAGGAGATAGTCCCTTGCTGACCGCGGTGCGCATGTAATCGCTGTCGCGCACCTGGATGATGCTTTGCCGCAGCATCCGGGCCAGAACCGCGGCAAGCGCGGTACCGAGGGTCACCGCCGGCAGCACAAGATGCGGAATACCGCCACGTCCCGTCAGCGGCAGCAACCCGAGATCGAGCGAGAACCAGATCATCAGCAGCGGACCTAGATAGATGTGCGGAATCGAGATGCCGACGATCGCGAATCCCATTGATCCGACATCGCCTGCGCTGCCGGGTTTTGCGCCGGCGATAAATCCGAGCGGGAATGCGATGACCATCGCGACCAGAAGACCGGCGCCGGCGAGCTCGAGAGTTGCGGGAAAACGCTCGGCGATCAGCCGCGAGACCGGCTGATGATAGGAAATCGATTCGCCAAGATCGCCATGGGCAAGTCCGCCGAGGAAATCCACGTACTGAACGAGAATTGGACGATCGAGGCCCAGACGATGGCGCATCCCGGCGATATCCGCCGGCGAGGCCGTATCTCCCAGCATCGCGACCACCGGATCGCCAGGAACCAGATGAATCAACGCAAAGGTCAGTGTAACTACGCCAAGCGCGACCGGCACCAGCGTCGCAAGGCGGCGCAGAACATACCAGATCATCTGCGCGCCGCTTCCTCAATTGCGCCGGGCCGCGCGATCGTCAAATCCGCGAGTGATCGCAGACTGCCGTTGGGATATGGCGCGAATCCGGAGAGGGAGCGATTCATAACCGCGACCGTATCGACCCACCATAGCGAGACATAGGGCAGGTCGCTGGCCGCGAGCATCTGAACCTGCTGATAGATTTGCCGACGTGCCGCGAGATCGAGCGTGCGCTCACCCGTGCGGACCAGCGCGTCCATTTTGGGATTAGAGTAATAGCCACGGTTCATTCCGGGCGGCGTCATGGATGAATCAAAGGTCATGTAATAAAAATTCGGATCGTCTATCCCGACCCACTGCAGCGATGCGAGCTGAAAACTTCCCCGCTGAATGTCGCCGTAGAAGGTTGCCCATTCGAGAATTCTGACGTTCAGCGTGATCCCGACCCTCTTGAGCATCGCTTGCAGCACTTCAGCCAGGCGCGCGCCCTCCGGGGTGGTTTTGTACTCGAACCGCAAATTTCGCATCCCATCGTGTCTGGCCGGGTAGCCCGCTTGATCGAGCAGTCGGCACGCGGCGGCGGGATCATAGCCGTAGTCCGTCACCTCTCCGTAGTAAGCCCAGTTTTCCGGCGAGAGCATCCCGGTCGCGACGCGCGCCGTCCCGTGCAGGACCGAGGTTACGATCGCCTGGCGATCGATCGCGTATGCGATAGCGCGCCGCACTCGAAGATCGCGCAAACTAGGGTCGCGGAAATTGAACATCAGGTATTTGTATGTCGTTCCAGGCGTATTGCTGACCCGCAATTCCGGATGATCCGCGAGCCAGGGCAGCACGCTCGCCTCGATGTTGTTTTCCGACAGGTCACACTGGCCCTCGGCCAGCTCCAGCGCGCGCACGGTTGGATCGGGGACGACCTTGAAGAGAATTGCGCCAGGCGCCTCGGGCGGCGCCGGATGAAACGGGTTGCGCGCCAACTCGACGGACTCGTCGCGCTTATACGAGAGCATCCGAAATGGTCCCGATCCAACCGGCCCCGCGCTCATCGCGGCCGCCGGTAATGGAGCGCCCGCCGGAACTATTCCCTGCATCGCCATCTCCAGCGCGGGCGCGTATGGATGCCGCGTGGTCATCACGATCGTGTAGTCGTCGGGCGCCGAAATGGAGGCAAGCTCCTTCATTCCCGCGCGCTTGGGTGACATCGAATCGGGATCGAGGATCGAGTCGTAGGTGAATTTGATATCGCGCGCGGTAAGCTTCCGGCCGTCGCTGAATCGAACCCCATGCCGTAAGTGGAATATCAGCGTTTTCGGGTCCGGCCGTTCGTAGGACTGAGCCAGATCATTCACGAACTGCCCGTCTGGGCCGATTTTCACCAGCGATTCGAAAACCAATTCATTGATTCGCGACGAGATGGCGTCAGTTGCGAAGCGCGGGTCGGTTGAGGTGGGCGAGCTTTCGATATCGACCTGGATTTCGCCGGCAGGATGGCCGATTTTAGGCCGATTGCATCCCAGTGCGACGCTACCGCAGAGCGCAAGCGCGAGCATCCGCGCTACCGCCGGCTTCGAGATCATCGCCATCGCGCGTCCCGTCCGCATCCTTACCCGCCAGCGCACGATAATAGCAGAATCGCGCGTCGCGGGGCGGTATCGCGGTCCGGGCGGCTAATGCGCCATCCCGTGCCCACCGCCGCTGTCGCGGCGCAGCAACAGGAAGCTGGGAATCAGAATGATCATGGTTATGGTCAGAACCCGATAGATGTCGTTGAACGACAGCATCGCGGCCTGCGCCTGAATCATCGCGTAAATCGACCCGATACCCTGCTTCTGCCCGGTGATGATTTGCGGCAGGTACTGGAAGGTGTGCGCGCCGGGAACCTGCGCACCTGCCGCGCTCATCCTCCATGCGTCGAACACGGAAAAGTGCGCGGTCAGGTATGACTGATGGGTTTGCTCGTGATTCACGAGCGCGGTGGTCATATACGAGATACCGATCGCGGCGCCCGTGTTGCGCATCAGGTTGTAGAGGCTTGCGGCAAACCCAACCCGCTCGCGGCTGACGCAGGCGAGCGTAGTAGCGGAAAGGGTCGGGAAGATCATTCCCATCCCGAGTCCCATTATGATGCTAGGCCATACGACGATCCACATGCTGACCTGCAGATCCCAGCGCGACATCGACCACAAGCCGAGAGCCATCAGGACAAACCCCAGGCCGATCAGCGGACGGGTATCGAAGCGAAAGCGGGCGAGTTGCCCCACCAGCAGCATCGCGACCATGGTGCCAAGGCCGCGCGGTGCCAGTACAAGCCCTGCCTTCCACGCGTTATAGCCGAGTAGATCCTGCAGGAAGATCGGATTCAACAATCCGGTGCCATAGAGAGCGAAACTCATCGCAACAATCAGGCCGACCGAGAAAGTAAAGACCGGAATCCCGAGAATGCGCAGGTCCAGGATCGGTTCGCTAAAGCGAAGCTCGTGTGCAACCAGCCAGATGAACGCGATCGCCGACACCGCCGTCGCGTACACTACCCATGGCGCATTGAACCAGTCGGAGCGCTGCCCGCGATCGAGCACGATCTGCATCAGGCCGAGGCTGACCACCAGCAGCGCCATTCCGATGTAATCGACTTTTCCGCCGCGCGCGCGATGGGCGCGCAGATAAGACGGATCATGCACGAACCATGTGACCATCAGAAAGGCCAAGGTCCCAATCGGCACGTTGATATAGAAATTCCAGCGCCAGTTCCAATTGTCGGTAATCCATCCGCCAAGCGTCGGCCCCATAATCGGCGCAACCATCAGACCCACGCCCCACATCGCCATCGCAAGCTGCTGCTCGTTGGGCGGGAAGGTTTCCATCAGGATAGCTTGCGATGACGGCACCATCGCGGCTCCCGCGGCGCCCTGGATGAGCCGGAACACGACCATCTGATCGAGCGATTGTGCCGCACCGCACATCGCTGAGGCAGCCACAAAAATCGCGACCGAGGTGAGGAAGTAGCGTTTTCGGCCGAACCGCGCCGAGATCCACCCGGTCATCGGGATCATAATCCCGTTGGCGACCAGATAGCTGGTCAGCACCCACGCAATTTCATCGACGCTGGCGGAGAACGTGCCCTGCATGTGAGGCAGCGCGACGTTCACGATCGAGGTGTCGAGCACCTCGAGCGTGGTGCCGAGCATCACCGCGATCGCGATGAGCCATTTGTGCGCGGGCGCTCCCGCTTCCGCATGCTCGATTGTTCCGGTTGCCGCAGCCATCGAAATCTCGAAGACAGATGGCGCTCATCCTATCCAAGCCGCAATCACGAGGCATCCGCGAAAAGTCGATTCGCACCCGCGCGCGGCGTGCGCATAGGCCGGGAGATAAAAAAAATAAAAAATGCGAACCGATCGGCGCCGGCTATGATGACATCGCGGCTGATTGCGGTTACCCTCCTCGGTATGCGGCTTGCCGCTATCGACGTCGGATCGAATTCCGTTCACATGATCATTGCCGACGCCACCCGCGAGGGACAAATCGAGGTGGTCGATCGGGTCAAGGAGATGGTGCGGCTTGGACGCAAGAGCTTCACCACCGGTAAGCTCACCGACGAATCGATGGAGCTGGCGGTGCGCGCGCTGGTCAATTTTCGCAAGCTCGCGCGGGTGCGGAGGGTGGATCGAATTCGCGCGGTTGCGACCAGCGCGGTGCGCGAGGCGCGCAATCGCGCCCCGTTTATCCGGCGCATTCGGCGCGAGACTGGAATCGCGGTTCAGGTTATATCCGGAGCCGAGGAGGCGCGTCTCATCTTCGTTGCCGCGCGCCACGCGCTGGGTCTTGACGGAGGACCGCATCTGCTGGTCGATGTGGGCGGCGGCAGCCTTGAGCTGGTGCTGGTGCGCGACGGCACGCCGGTATGGATGCACAGCCTGAAACTCGGCGCCGCGCGGATGAGCGAGAAATTCCTGACCCAGGATCCGCCGACTCACGCGCAACTGCGGCGTCTCGAGAAACATCTCGAAAATGAGGCGGGCGATCTGCTCAGAAGCGCGAGAAAGGCTGATGTTGCGCGCGCAATCGGCACCTCCGGAACGATTAACACCATAGTGGCGATGGCGCGGTCGGGCCGCGGCGAGGAGCTTGGACGGCTGCACGGAGCTTCCGCCTCGGCCGCTGAAGTTTCCGCGATCGCGCGCGATCTCGTCACCGCCAATTCGGCGCTGCGTGCTGATTTGCCCGGAATCGATACCAAGCGAATCGACTTGATGCCAGCCGCGGGCACGATCGTGAACTTTGTGATGCGCCGCTCGGGAGCGCCCGAGCTGGTCGCTTGCACCTGGGCGCTGCGCGAAGGACTAATCCTAAGCCAGCTTCGAACGGCTTTCGGGCACACGGCCGCCGACGCGCGGCGCAGATCGGTCGCGGCGCTGGCGAATCGATTTTCGGGATTTAATCCGCACGGCAAAAAAGTGGCGGCGCTGGCGCTCAAGCTGTTCGACGCTACAGCGCCGGTGCTGGGCCTTGGACGCGAATCCCGCGAACTACTCGAATATGCCGCTTTGCTGCATGACATCGGCCACGCGATCGACCATGATCGACATAACCGGCACTCTTATTATCTAATCAAGAATGCGGAGCTGTTCGGTTTCGAGCCCGACGAGATCGAAATCGTGGCCCAAGCCGCGCGAGGCCACCGCAAGCAGGCGCCCAAGCTCGATTCGCCTGAGTTAAGCCTTTTGTCGGCCGGTAAGCGGCGCCTGGTTCGCGCCTTTGCGGCGATACTGCGCGTTGCGGACGCGCTAGACCGCAGCCACTTCGGTGTGGTTAAGGATATTGGGATTCGTTACTCGCCCGGCCGGCTGATAATTGAGGTGAATTCAAACAAGGAGAAGGCCGACCTCGAATTATGGACCTGCGAGAGAAGAACGGACTTGCTGTCGCGGCTGCTGGATCGGCGCGTGATGCTGGCCGGGTAGAAGACACATCGCCTTCTCCGGAGAGCGAGCGTAGCCGTTCTCTCGCGAAAAGCCCGCTCGGTTCGCCGCATCCGCATCCGGGCCGCCTGATCGCGGTTGAGGGAATAGACGGCTCCGGAAAATCGACTCAACTGATGCTGCTGGAAAGATGGCTGCGGGCGCGCGGCTATCCGGTCTTGTTTACCGGCTGGAATTCATCGCGCCTGGTGCGGCGGTCGATGAGGCGGGGCAAGAAAAAGAATCTGCTCACGCCAACGACTTTCAGCCTGCTCCACGCCGTCGATTTCGCGGATCGATTGACCTACCAGATTCTGCCGCCGCTCAAAGCGGGGATGATCGTGCTGGCCGACAGGTATGTGTACACCGCGTTCGCGCGCGACGTCGCGCGCGGAGTTGATCCCGATTGGGTGCGCGCGGTGTATAGCTTCGCGCTGCGGCCGGATCTGACCTTGTATTTCCGCGTCCCGATCGAAGTTTCGCTCGAGCGGCTGCTCGCGGGCCGCGCCAAGCTCAAGTATCACGAGGCCGGAATGGACGTGGGGCTATCGCCGGATCCAGTGGAGAGCTTTCGCCTGTTCCAGAGCCGTGTGCTGGAGATTTACGATCATGTTGCCGGAGAATTCGCGTTCCACACTGTCGATGCGACCCGCGAAATCCCCGTTCAGCAGCGCGGTTTCCGGCGCGTGATGCAGGAAATTCTGCGCGATTACGACAAGCAGCGTTCCAAGGGCGTTCGTCATGCGGTCCAAGCACCCTAAACGATGGTACGGCCACGGCTTGCCGTACCTGAAAGAAAAAAGTCTGCCGGGCCATCTGATCGTGATCGAAGGCACCGACGGCGTGGGCCGCTCGACCCAGATCGATCTGCTTAGGCCTTGGCTCGAACTCGAAGGATACGCGGTTTCGCGGACCGGATGGACAAGGTCGCCGCTGCTTTCCGAGACGATCAGCGAGGCCAAGGCGGGTCATCAGTTGACCGTAACCACTTTCAGCCTTCTCTATGCGGCCGATTTTGCCGATCGCCTGGAACACGAGATCCTCCCGTCACTACAAGCGGGATTTATCGTGCTCGCAGATCGCTACATGTACACCGCTTTCGCGCGAAACAACGTGATGGGCGCCGATCCGGCGTGGACCCGCGACTTGTTCGGTGTGGCGCTGGTCCCCGACCTGGTCCTGTACCTCGATGTCGACGTCGAGACGCTGATTCCGCGCGTCGTTCACGGCAAGGGAATGGATTACTGGGAATCGGGGATGCACCTTGCCCTGTCGACCGATCTGTTCGACTCATTTCAGCACTACCAGAGCAGGCTGACAGCCGAGTACCGGAAGCTGGCCCAGGAGTTCGGATTCGTTACGGTTGATGCGCGCGCGCCAATTGACGAAATTCAGACCGACCTGAGAAAACATATCGCCGGCTATCTGAGGCGAGCCGAACCCGTTTCCGTACCTTCCGCGGATGGTGAGCCTGTGCCGCCGCTGTCCTTGCGCAAGGATTAACCGCGCGGAGATCGCGGGTGAAGAATGCCACGCCCAAGCTGCGACTCGACCCCGAGGGTAACGTAGCCGCAGCAATTTCCGTCGCTTTCGCTTATGGCGCCGATGCTATCGAACGTCAGCGCGCCGGCGTGCTTGGGGGCGACGGGGAAGCCGTCCATCAAATGCGGGTGGCGGCGCGCAGAACCCGCGCCGCAATAGAATTGTTCGCCGGCCAGGTTCATTCCACGCAGGCCGCTATTCTCAGGCGCTACGTCCCGTGGCTGGTGCATACTCTCGGCAATGTCCGCGAATGCGACGTAATCAAGCGCACGCTCAAGGACCGCGAGGCGCGCGTCGAACCAAGAATCGTGGAGATGTTGCCGCCGCTCTATTCCGAGTTGCTCTCGAGGCGGCAATTGGCCGCGGCCGCGCTGTCAGACGCGTTCTCCTCCGCCAGCTACACCGGACTTACGAGGCGGCTCAACCAGCCGCGAATCATCACCAGCGCCTCGATGCTCTCGCTGGGCAGCACCGCGGCGACTATGCTTGATCCGATTGCTCGCTCGCTTTCGCGCGCCGGCGGCAAGGTCGACAGGAACTCGCCGCCCACCGTCGTCCATCATCTCAGGGTCCGAATTAAGCGGATGCGCTACGCACTTGAAATCCTTGAGCCGCTCGCCGGAAAACGTCTGCGCAAGACGCGGGAACGCCTTGAGGCGATGCAGGATCTGTTTGGATCGTTCAACGATACAGTGACGGCGATTTCATGGCTGATTGCGTATGCTGATGCCGAAGGCGCACCGCCGGGCGCGGTGATGGCGGCGGGCGCGATGGCGGAATCGCTCAGGCGCAGGCAGCGCAAGCTCTTCCGGCGCTGCAACAAAGCGTGGCGCAAGTTCAGCCGAAGTGAGAGCATCAAGGATACGATTGCGGAAATCCGACGCCGCGGCGGCGCCACACACGTTCGAGCAGGTTCTAAGCCTTCAACCCAAGCAGTGGAAATGCCGGTATGAATCTCTACATCCTCAGGCACGGAATCGCGGAAGACGCCCCTCCCGGCGGCGACGACGGAGCGCGCAAACTAACCTCTCGTGGCCGCGAAAAACTGCGCGACAGCACCGCTGGGATGCGCGCGCTAGGACTCAAGTTCGACGTGATTCTGACTAGTCCGCTGGCGCGCGCCAGCGAGACCGCGGAAATTGTCGCGGCGGCTTATTCCAACACCCCGCCCCCTCGTGTCGAGCCAAGGCTCGCGCAGGGAGTGCCGGCGCAGGAAGCGATCGCTGCTATAAAGGAATTTTCCAGACGCCACGACGTGATGATTGTCGGTCACG